>NZ_JACART010000018.1:200-91279 GCF_013386445.1 Pseudomonas sp. P7759 | reverse complement strand
TTGCTTTTGCTCCACACCACTCAGGTCGGCTACCAGGCCGCCGTGCTTTTGCTTTTGCTTTTGATCTTAGGCGCCCCGTCAAACACGCTGGCCGAACGCAGGCTTTGGAGCGTGGGTAACCCGGCAGGACGCCGGGTTAGCCGCGCTGGGCCAAGGATGGCCCATCGCGGCGGCCCACGCTCCAAAGCCGGAGTGAGGGCACACCGAGCCTAGGCGAGGTGCCGAGTGTTGGGGCGAGAGCCTTTTGGTTACTTTTGGGCTCTTCCAAAAGTGAGCCGCTGTAAGAGCGGAACCCTAAGTGGCCGTTACCGCAGCAACGGATATGAACACTCGCTATCGCAAGTAAGGTGCAGTCAGACAGACCACACCAGCCTCAAGCAAAAAACGAATAAACCACCGCAGTAATCGCCACCAACCCCACCGCCGTGACAAACACATTGGACGCCTGCCCACGGTACTTGGCCATAGCCGGCACCTTGCGGATGGCATACATCGGCATCAGAAACAGGATCGAAGCAATGATCGGCCCCCCCAGCGCCTCAATCATCCCGAGAATGCTTGGGTTCAACGTCGCAACAATCCAGCACACCACCAACATGAACGCCGCCGTCATCCGGTCCAGACGCTTGGCCTCAGGACGACGACCGGTCTTCAGCACCAGCCCCTTGAGGCCTTCACTCGCACCGATGTAATGCCCCAAGAACGACTTGGCAATCGCCACAAACGCGATCAACGGCGCTGCGAACTCAATGGTCGGGTTATTGAAGTGGTTGGCCAGGTACGACAGGATCGACAGGTTCTGTGCCTTCGCCTCGGCAAGCTGCGCCGGCGACAGGGTCAGCACGCAGCTGAACACGAAGAACAGCACCATCACCACCATCAACAGGTGCGCACGGGACAGGATCTGCGAGCTGCGCTCATCAGCGTGGACGCCGTACTGACGCTTCTGGTCCACCGCAAAGGCCGAGATGATCGGCGAATGGTTGAACGAGAACACCATCACCGGAATCGCCAACCACAAGGTGTTGAGCAGCGCAGACGGCGCCGGAACCTGGCTGGCGGTGCTGAGGATGCCGCCGTTCCAGTGCGGGATCAGGTATACCGCCAGGAACAGCAAGGCGACGATAAACGGATACACCATCAGGCTCATCGCCTTGACGATCACCTGCTCACCGCAACGCACCACGGCCAGCAGGCCGAGGATCAGCACGAACGACAGCAGTGCGCGTGGCGGCGGCATGATGTGCAGTTGGTGCTCCATGAAGCTGCCGACCGTGTTGGTCAACGCCACGCTGTAGATCAGCAGGATCGGGAAGATTGCGAAGAAGTACAGCAAGGTGATCAGCGCACCGGCCTTGATGCCGAAGTGCTCTTCGACCACGTCGGTGATGTCGGAGCCTTCACGGCCCGACAGCACGAAACGGGTCAGGCCACGGTGGGCGAAGAAGGTCATCGGGAACGCCAGCAGCGCGAGGATCACCAGTGGCCAGAAGCCGCCCAGGCCTGCGTTGATCGGCAAGAACAGCGTACCGGCGCCAATGGCGGTGCCGAACAGGCCAAGCATCCAGGTGGTGTCCTGGCGGCTCCAGCTTGTGAGGGTTGCAGGTGTCGTTGCATAGCGTTCGTCGACGCTATTGGCCTGATCATTCATCCGGTCGGATCTCCGCATTTACACGGCCGGGACGAGTCAGAAAAACCTGACAGGCAGCGCCCCGACCATAGAAGGGGCCGGATTGTCCGGGATTCTTGTGAATAAGCAAAGACTTAGCTGAGGAACGGTGGTGCGGTGCAGGCCCGCAGGGGCACCTGTATACGGCGGTTTTCGGGGCGTGCGGCTGAATGTGAAATATACATTCCCGCACAAATCTATTTTAGAATCGCGCTTGATCCTGTAGTTTTCATCCAGCATCCGCCGTTTATCCAGAGAGCCCAGCCATGCCGCGCGTTTCCCGCAAACAAGCCGAACTCAACCGCGAAATCATCGTCGAGGCAGCCACGCACCTGTTTCGCGAACGCGGCTTGCACGGCATTAGTCTGTCGGACGTCATGGCCGCCGCCGGCCTGACCCACGGCGGTTTCTACGGGCACTTCGCCTCCAAGGAGGCCCTGGCCACTGAAGCCTGCCAGCAGGCCTTCGAACAAGCGAACCTGGGCTGGCAGGCAAAGATCGATCGCAGTGAAGATCAGCAGGCTGCCCGCGAAGCCGTGATGGGGCCTTATCTGACAGCCACCCATCGCGACAACCCTGGAGACGGCTGCCCCGTGTCGGCCTTCGCCCCGGACATGTGCCATGAGCCCGCCGACACCGCCTTGCAACACACCTTTATTGAGGGCGTCGAGAAGTCCCTGGAGGTCTTTGCGCAGCTACAGGAGGGAGATCGCCAGGCAATGCTGGCCCAGTACGCAATGATGATCGGCGCAGTGACCCTCGCGCGTGCGACACGTGGCAATCACCTGTCGGATGAATTCCTGGTTGCGGCACGAAATGCCCTACTGGCCGTTGACAGCCCTTCCTCCGTCCCAGCATGATCAGGCCATGAACATTTTCCAGCGCTGCCTCACCCGCACCACCACCATGACCGCTTCCGGCGGGTCGCGCGGTGGCTGTGAGTGCTTGAGCTAGACACTTCACAGATTCAACCCAAGGCCCCGCCAGCAATGGACGGGGCCTTTTTATTGCTCCGCCCGTTCGGCAATCACAAGGAGCAACACCATGGCTGACGCCCTGCTGATCATCGACATGCAAACCGGCTTATACGATGGCCCGGAAAAACCCATCGAGCGCGAACGCGTGCTCGCCACCATCAACCTGCTGATTCAGCGCGCACGCCTGGCTGGCGCCCCGATATTCGTCGCCCACCACACTGGGCCGGCAGGCTCACCGATAGAAGCCGGCAGCCCGCTTTGGCAGCTGTGGCATGGGCTGGAGGTAGACGAATCCCGCGATCACCTGTTCAACAAGAGCCGCCCCAGCTGCTTCCTGGGCACAAATCTGGAAGCGCACCTGAGAGCGGCCCAGGTCAATGAACTGGTGATCGTCGGCATGAAAACCCAGTTCTGCATCGACACCACTTGCCGGGTAGCCGTGGAATTGGGGTTTTCCGTGGTGCTGCCGGAAGATGGCCACACCTGCATGGACACACCGGCACTCAAGGCCGAAGCGATTATCGAGCATCACAATGCGACCCTGGCCGGAGCGTTTGTGAAGCGTGCACGTGCGGTCGAGATAAGCTTCTGATCGCTCAAATACGGCATACTCCTCCCCTCAAACCCTTCAGGAAGAGCCTTCCGATGACCGCTACTGTTTTGGTCCTGGTTGAAACCATCAACGAATACCTGCCCATCATCGAGGGCAATGACTTTCATGTGATCCTGGCGCCGACACCCGCCGAACGCGCCGAAGCCATCAAGGCGCACGGCAGCCAGATCAGGGCCGTGCTGACCCGTGGCCCGCTGGGCTTGTACGCCGAGGAAATCGCCGCCCTGCCCCTGTTGGAAATCATCTGCGTGATCGGTGCGGGCTACGAGCATGTAGACCTGCAAGCCGCCAGCAATCGCGGGATCGTCGTGACCAATGGCGCCGGGGTGAACGCGCCATCGGTGGCCGATCACGCCATGGCGTTGCTGCTCTCGCTGGTGCGCGGCATCCCGCAGACCGACGCCGCCGTGCGCCGCAGCGAATGGCCGAAAGTGATGCGCCCGTCCCTGGGCGGCAAGCAGTTGGGCATCCTCGGCCTGGGTGCTGTGGGCCTGGAAATCGCCAAGCGTGCAGCCCTGGGCTTCGGCATGGAGGTGAGTTACCACAACCGCCAGCCGCGCGATGACGTGGACTACACCTACTGCGCCACTGCGGTAGAGCTGGCGCGCACCTCGGACTTCATGATCCTCGCCACGCCCGGCGGCGCCAGCACCCGTCACCTGATCGATCGCCACGCCCTGGATGCCCTGGGCCCGAATGGCTACCTGGTCAACATTGGGCGTGGCAGCGTGGTGGTTACCGCCGACCTGGTCGCGGCCCTGGAGCAACGCCGCATCGGCGGCGCCGCACTGGATGTATTCGACGACGAACCCCAAGTGCCCGACGCCCTCAAGAAGCTCAGCAATACCGTGCTCACTTCCCATGTGGCCGGCCTGTCGCCCGAAGCGGCCCATGACACCGTGCAGCGCGTGGCCGATAACCTGGTGGAATACTTCGCCGGTCGCCCGGTGCTCACGCCGGTCGCCCTGCCCCCGCCCACTCAATGACCGATCAGGCACGCTGATCATCGTCCAACACGCTAACCTATTAAGCCGCCCCGACCTTGTCGCTGGGCGGTTGTGCGCATTAGATTAGGAAATAGTCCAAGGCCTTTAGAATAAGCAGAAGGGATAAGCATGGCGCTGAACGACCAATCGACCCAGATTCGCCCAGGCGAAGAACTTGATGCCAGCCTGATCGATCCCTACCTCAAGGCCCATATCCCCGGCCTGAGCGGCACGCCCACGATCAGCCAGTTTCCCGGTGGCGCGTCCAACCTGACCTACCTGCTGGAATACCCTGGCCAGGAATTCGTGCTGCGCCGCCCGCCCTTTGGCCACAAGGCCAAGTCCGCCCACGACATGGGCCGCGAATACCGCATTCTCAACCAGCTCAAGGATGGCTTCCCGTATTGCCCCAAGGCCTATGTGCATTGCACAGACGAATCGGTGATCGGCGCCGAGTTCTATGTGATGGAGCGGGTCAACGGCATCATCCTGCGCTCCGACCTGCCGCCTGAGCTGGGCCTGGACGCGGCCAAGACCGAAGCGCTGTGCAAAAGCTTCATCGACAAGTTCGTCGAACTGCACCAGGTGGACTACAGCGCCTGCGGCCTGGCCGACCTGGGCAAGCCGCAAGGCTACGTAGAGCGCCAGATCCGTGGCTGGAGCGATCGCTACGAAAAAGCCCTGACCCCCGACGCGCCGCGCTGGGAAGCGGTACGCGCCTGGCTCAACGACAAAATGCCGGCCGACCATCCGACATCAAGCATCGTGCACAACGACTACCGCTTCGATAACGTGATCCTCGACCCGCACAACCCCATGCAGATCATCGGCGTGCTGGACTGGGAGCTGACCACCCTCGGCGACCCGTTGATGGACCTGGGCAACACCCTCGCCTACTGGATCGAAGCGGCCGACCCGGCGCCGGTGCAACTGATGCGCCGCCAGCCGAGCAACGCGCCGGGCATGCTCACCCGTCGTGAATTCGTCGACTACTACGCCGAGCGCTCGGGCATCCAGATCGACAACTTCGACTTCTACTACACCTACGGCCTGTTCCGCCTCGCCGGCATCGTGCAGCAGATCTACTACCGCTTCTTCCATGGCCAGACCCAGGACAAACGCTTTGCACAGTTCATTCACATGAACAAGCTGCTGGAGCAGATGAGCCTGAACGTCATCAGCAAATCGTCCCTTTAAGGAACCGCTATGTCCAAGACCCACCTGTTCGACCTCGACGGCAAGATCGCATTCGTTTCCGGCGCCAGCCGTGGCATCGGCGAGGCCATCGCCAAGTTGCTGGCCCAGCAAGGCGCCCATGTGATCGTCTCCAGCCGTAAGCTGGAAGGCTGCCAGCACGTGGCCGATGCGATCATCGCCGATGGCGGCAAAGCCACGGCCGTGGCCTGCCATATCGGTGAAATGGAACAGATCACCCAAGTGTTCGCCGGTATCCGCGAGCAGTTCGGGCGCCTGGATATTCTGGTCAACAACGCCGCGACCAACCCGCAGTTCTGCAACGTGCTGGACACCGATCTCGGTGCGTTCCAGAAGACCGTTGACGTGAACATCCGGGGCTACTTCTTCATGTCCGTGGAAGCCGGCAAGCTGATGCGCGACAACGGCGGCGGCAGCATCATCAACGTCGCGTCGATCAACGGGATTTCCCCCGGTGTGTTCCAGGGCATCTACTCGGTGACCAAGGCCGCTGTGATCAACATGACCAAGGTGTTCGCCAAGGAATGCGCAGCGTTCGGCATTCGCTGCAACGCCCTGCTGCCGGGCCTGACCGACACCAAGTTCGCTTCGGCGCTGGTGAAGAACGACGCGATCCTGAAAATGGCCCTGGCGCAGATCCCCCTCAAGCGCGTGGCCGACCCGAGCGAAATGGCCGGCGCGGTGCTGTTCCTGGCCAGCGATGCATCCAGCTACACCACGGGCGTATCGCTGAATGTGGACGGTGGTTTCCTGTCCTGATCAAGCATTCGGCGGCTGCTGCCGAAAACTCACCGCCAGGCGGTTCCAGCCACTGATGCTGGACACCGCCATGGTCAGGTCCACCAGTTCCTGCTCGCTGAATTCCAGCCGCACGGCGGCGAACAGTTCATCCGATACCGTCGAGGTCGGCAGTGTCGCGACGGATTCGCTCCAGGCCAACGCGGCCTTTTCCCGCGCTGTGAAGAACGGCGAATCGCGCCAGACGCACAACGCGAACAAACGTCGCTCGGTCTCGCCGCGCTGACGTGCCGCCATCGAGTGCATGTCCGTACAGAACCCGCAATGGTTGAGCTGCGAGACACGGATCTTGAGCAGTTCCAGCAAAGGCTTTTCGATGGACAAGCCAAACGTGGTCGCCTCCAGCATCAGCATGCCTTTGAGCGCCTGCGGTGAGGCGGTGTAGTAATCCAGGCGGGGTTCCATGGGGGCGGCTCTCTGGCGGTGGGTGCAATGACTGTCCAGCCTAGAACCCACACGGCATAAGCCCTATAGCCAATCGGCCGGTTTATGCAGAGACCATTTTGAGCCTGCCGCGCACGCGCGTACGCTTGGCGCAACGTCAATGCCCGGAATAACACATGGAACTGCACGTTGTGATCAACGGCCGCAAGGATCTGGCCGAACAGTTGTACCAACAGTTGCGTGAAGCCATTGGCTCCGGGCGCCTGGCCGCCGGCGCGCAGTTGCCGCCCAGCCGCTTGCTCGCCGAGCAGTTGGGCGTGTCACGCAAGACCGTGTCGGATACCTACGCCACCCTGACCTACGAGGGATTGCTGATCGGCAAGACCGGTCGCGGCACCTTCGTCAACGCTCGCGCGCCACAGACCGAACGCCTGCAAACCGCCACCGACTTGGCCTGCGCCGCCAACCTGGCGAAATGGCAGTCACTGCCCTCGCCCATGCGCCACCCCACCCGCGATAGCACACTGCGCTATGAATTTATCGGCGGCGCCACCAGCCGCAACCAGTTCCCCCAGGATGAATGGCGGCGCTGTACCCAGGACGCGTTGCGGCGCATCGCTCAGAACAGTGGTTTCTACAGCCAGCCCGAAGGCTTGCCAGCGCTGCGCAGCGCTATCGCCGGGCATATCGCGTTCTCACGCGGGGTCAACTGCCGTGACAGCGACATCGTAGTCACCAACGGCGCCCAGCAGGCACTGGACCTGATCGCCCGCGTCGTGCTGGAACCGGGCAGCATTGTCGCCATGGAAGACCCCGGCTACAGCCCCGCGCGCCAAATGTTCATGGCCATGGGCGCCCGTGTCGCCAGCGTGCCGGTGGATGAACAGGGCATTCAGGTCGAGCGGATTCCCGACGGCACACGACTGATCTACGTGACGCCCTCGCACCAGTTCCCGCTCGGCATGCCCATGAGCCTGCCACGCCGTGAAGCCTTGCTGGCGCGGGCGTTCGAGCTGGGCGCAATCATCATCGAGGACGACTACGACAGCGAGTTCCGCTACGAAGGGCGGCCCACCGACTCCCTGCAAAGCATGGACACCCGTGGCGTGGTGACCTACGTCGGCACCTTTTCGAAAACCTTGCTGCCGGAGCTGCGCCTGGGCTACGCGGTGCTGCCGCCGGCGATTTATGGCGCAGTGCTCAAGGCCAAGCAGCTGACCGACCAGCACAGTTCCACACTGCCGCAATGGGCCTTGGCCAAGTTCATCAGTGAAGGCTACCTGCTCAAGCATATCCGTCGCTGCCACACGGTCTACGCCGGGCGCCGTGAACGCATCCTGCAACGCCTGGCAGGCGACTTGTCGCCCTGGTTCGAGGCCGTACCGACCGTGGCTGGGTTCCACATGGCGGCGCTGTGCAGGGTGCCGGTGAACATCCCGTTGCTGATGGAACTGGCGCGCCGGGTAGAGGTGGGTTTGTACCCCTTGGATGTATTTTTCCACGATGCGCCGGTACGCCCTGGCCTGATCATCGGCTTTGGCGCCATCGAAACCCTGGACATCGACCCGGCGCTGGACAAGGTGCGCGATATTCTCCAGCAGATTGGCTAGCGGATTTTCCGGCGGATTGGTCATTGGTCCTGGCGTCGTCAGGCTCTAGCCTGTGCACTGACCCCGCCCTCGGAGACCATCGCCATGCCAGCCTGTGCCTTCAACACTGTCCTTGTCCGCGCGGCCGCCGGGCGCTCAGCGGAACTGGGCGAGCGCCTGCAGCAGATAGCCGAGGCGGTGCGCACCGCCCCCGGATGCCTGGATTACGGGGTGCAGCGCGACCCGATGGACCCCGACCTGTGGACCGTCACAGGACGCTGGTCCTGCGCCGAGCAGCTCAGCGCACACTTCGCGTTACCGGCCCTGCAAGGCTTTATCGAATTGACCCGTGAACACCTGGCCCGTCGCCTGGATTTCGACCACTGAAGCATTGGTCTACTGGTCTTAGCCAGGATTGGTCATTGGTCACCCAGGCCTTGCAGCGTAGGGTAAAGAGGTCTCGAACTACTCGGAAACTTCGTCATGAAACCACTGCTCGCCGCCGCCCTGATGTTCGCCTCGCTCAGCGCCTTTGCCCATGAACCGGTTTATAACCAAGAGTCGATCAAGGTCTTGCAAGAACACGCCTTGACCAATGTACCCGGCAAGAAAACCATCATGCTCACCGTCGATTACGCTCCTGGACAAGCCACTGTGCCCCATAGCCACACAGGTACTGCCGTGGCCTATGTGCTGGAAGGCGCGATCACCTCGCGGGTGAATGATGAGAAAGCGAAAACCTATCAGGTCGGCGAATCGTTCTACGAACCTGCGGGCTCCCGGCACTTTGAATCGAGCAATGCCAGCCAGACAAAACCGGCCAAGTTGCTGGTGGTGATCGTGCTGGATGACAAGGCTGAAGTGCTGACGCCTCTCAAGCAGTAAGCCCTAAGGTCGCTTGAACCGCCGGCGCAGGTCTTCGATCCGTGGCCGGCAAACACAACCTTCCAAGTGATCATTGACCATCCCCATCGCCTGCATCAACGCATACATCGTGGTCGGGCCCACATAGGTCCAACCGCGTTTCTTCAGGGCTTTGGACAAGCGCACCGAAGCCGGTGACGTGGGGTTGCCTGTCCAATAAGCCATATCCACCACTGTCGGGCGCTCATCTTCACTGGGCTCAAACGCCCACAGCCAGCGCGCCAGCGAACCCGTCTCATCCACCAGTTCACAGGCCCGGCGTGCGTTGTTGATGGTGGACACGATCTTGGCCCGATTGCGCACGATGCCCGGGTCCTGCATCAAGCGCTCGATATCTGCCTCGCCGTACTGCGCCACCCTTCTGAAATCAAACCCGTCGAACGCCGCCCGAAACTGCTCACGCTTGCGCAGGATGGTGATCCATGCCAGGCCCGCCTGGAAGCCTTCCAGGCAGACCTTCTCGTACAGCTGGATATCATCCGCCACCGGCACGCCCCACTCCTGGTCGTGGTAACGCAGATATTGCGGCGCTGCTGTGCGCCAGGTGCAGTGGGTCTGCCCGGTTTCGTCAGGGGTCAGTCCTGGTGTGTCCATCCATCACCTCATGTGCCGAGCGGCGGATGATAAGCGAAAAAATTTCCCTCGCGCCAACCGCTCAAGCATCACCCTTACCGACCAACTGGTCAGACCGGGACCTGTCAACCGTCAAATAATTGCTTGTGATTTCAAAAATACCGGGCGTAGACTGGCCCCGCACTGGACTTACCGGTATGACCACAACAATTAAGCCCTGGAACCACCAGGGCACCGAATAGAGATCCCTCCCATGCTCAGATGGTGCTCGCGTTCGATTTTCCTGCAAGTCGTGATTGGCCTGATGCTCGGCATCATTTGCGGCCTGGCCCTTCCCGAATTCTCCTCGCAACTCAAACCCCTGGGTGACGGCTTTATCAAGCTGATCAAGATGCTGATCGGCCTGATCGTGTTCTGCGTGGTGGTCAGCGGCATTTCCGGTGCAGGCGACCTGAAGAAAGTCGGGCGTATCGGTCTCAAGTCGGTGATCTACTTTGAAGTGCTCACCACCGTCGCCCTGGTGATCGGCCTGGTGATGGCCTTCAGCACCGGCATCGGCCAAGGCGCCAATATCCACCTGGAACAGTTGTCTTCCGCCGGCCTCAATGAACTGGCCGACAAGGGCCAGCACATCCGCGGTACCAGCCAGTTCCTCATGGACTTGATCCCCAACTCGGTGATCGGCGCCTTTGCCGACAACAACGTGCTGCAAGTGCTGCTGTTCTCGGTGCTGTTCGGCAGTGCGTTGAACCTGGTGGGCGAAGCCGCCTCGGGCATCTCGCGGCTGATCAACGAATTGAGTCATGTGATTTTCCGCATCATGGGCATGATCGTGCGCCTGGCGCCGATCGGCGTGTTTGGCGCGATCGCCTTCACCACCAGCACCTACGGGCTGGATTCCCTGCAACACCTGGGCAGCCTGGTGGGTTTGTTCTACCTGACGTGCTTTGCCTTCGTCGGGCTGATCCTCGGCCTGGTGATGCGCCTGTCGGGCCTGCGCATGCTGCCGCTGCTCAAGTACCTGCGTGAAGAACTGCTGATCGTGATGGGCACCGCCTCCTCCGACGCCGTGCTGCCACAGATCATGCGTAAACTCGAACACCTGGGCATCGGCAGCTCCACCGTGGGCCTGGTGATTCCGACGGGGTATTCGTTCAACCTCGACGGCTTCTCCATCTACTTGACCCTGGCCATCGTGTTTATCGCCAACGCCACCGGCACACCGCTGTCGATGACGGACCTGCTGACCATCCTGCTGGTGTCGCTGATCACCTCCAAGGGCGCCCACGGCATTCCCGGTTCGGCGCTGGTGATCCTGGCGGCGACCCTCACCGCGATTCCGGCGATCCCGGTGGTGGGCCTGGTGCTGGTGCTGGCGGTGGATTGGTTCATGGGCATCGGTCGCGCATTGACTAACCTGATCGGCAACTGCGTCGCCACCGTGGCCATCGCCCGCTGGGAAAAAGACATCGACCTCCAGCGCGCCAACAAGGTGCTGGACGGCCAGCAAGGGTATGCCTTCCAGGCCAAGAAGCCGGTATTGCCGGCGCATCAGGAGTTCTGACCGATTTCATGAGCGACGCCGTTCAAATGTGGGAGCGGGCTTGCTCGCGAAAGCGCTGGGTCAGTCACAGAAGTATTGACTGAATGACCGCATTCGCGAGCAAGCCCGCTCCCACAGTTAAGAGTCGCCATGCTCGCTAATGTATTCGCAACATAAAGGAGAGGTAGACGTGATCAGCACCTCAACCGTCGTCAATTCAGTGGTAGAAAAACTCCGCGCCGCCTTGGCGCGTGGCCAGTGGCGCCGGGGTGAAATGCTCCCCGGCCAGCGCGAACTGGCCGAACAGATGGGCATCAGCCGCCCCAGCCTGCGTGAAGCAGTGATCGTGCTGGAAACCCTCGGCCTGGTGCGCTCCATGCCCGGCAAAGGCGTGGTGGTGCTGGAAACCAGCGTCAGCGAGCCGCAATCCAGCGACGCCGTGGCCGACGCCAGCCTGGAAGACATCCTGCAACTGCGCTACACCCTCGAACCCTTCATTGTCGGCCTGGTGGCCCAGTCCATCAGCAGCAAGGAAGTCGGCCAACTGCGCCTGACCCTGATGGACATGCGCGAAGCCCTCGACGCCGGCGACGCGCAAGCCGGAATGAACGCCTACATCGGCTTTCACGAAGAATTGTTCGCCCTCACCTCCAACCCGATCTTCCAGAACGTGGTGCAACAGACCAGCAACGCCCTCAAGCAAAGCGCCCAGGTCCTGCGCAACTCGCCGGAACACCTGGCCGAACGCCTGCAGGAAAACGACGCCGTGGTGCGCGCCATCCGCAATAAGAACAGCGCCCTGGCCAGTGCCGAGATGCGCCGGCACATCCTTCAGGAAGGCCTGCGCATGGGCATTCGCTTGAACATCCCGGACGACCATCTGGGCAGCTGATTTTTTTGGAGACAGGCCATGACCGCCCACGCCTTGCACTACGAACCGATCCTCCCGACCCTGCGCCTGGTCGCTGGTAAAAAGCCTTCGGTGGACGATATCTACCCGCGCCTGTTCGACGCCATCCTGGAACAGCGGATCGCCCCGGCCAGTCGCTTTACCGAAGAAGGCCTGGGCGAGATCTTTGGGGTGAGCCGCAGCGTGATTCGCCGCGTATTGGCAAAGCTGTCCCATCAGCAAGTGATCATCCTGCGTCCCAACCAGCGTGCCCAGGTGGCTGCGCCGGATGCGCTGCAAACCCGCCAAATCCTGGAAGCCCGCCGCCTGACGGAAATGACTGTGGTGCAACTGGCCTGCACGCAGGCCACATCGACGCAGATCCGGCATTTGCGCGAACTGATCGCGCGGGAGCGTGAGCATATTGAACGGGACCAACGCGGGCCAGCCATCCGCCTCTCCGGCGAATTCCACCTGCAACTGGCAGCGATGGCACGTAACGCGCCGTTGGCGCAATTTCTCAACAGCCTGGTGCCGTTAACGTCGTTGATCATTGCCCAGTACGAAGCGAATGCCTGTACCTATTGCGCGTGGCAAGAGCATGAAGCGATAGTGGATGCCGTCGAACAACGCGATGTGAAGCGCGCGATAAACCTGATGACCCAACACCTGGATCACCTGGAGGCCAAATTGCTGAGCCACGATGATCAGATGGCCCACCCTGGCTGACTACAATTACAACGCTGATCTACGAAATCACCGACAGCACGGACGGTCATAGAACCGCAGAATTGCATTCATTCCTAAAGCCTTGAACGCGGATGAATAGCACTATGCACCCCCTCACTTTCGCACTGGTCACTGGCCTGGTCGTCACCCAGTTCAGTGTCAATGTACGGGCCGGCGACGCGTTAACTGCCGGGACTTACATCATCACCCCGGCAGCCCCCGTGTGGTTGCTTGAACAGCCCTACGCAGATAGCCCCATGCTCACCGCCCGCACCTTCGGTGGCAGCGCTTACGGCGACTACCACGTCAAGGCCAGCCTTGAGATCAGCTGTTCGCCGCAGAGCCCGACCGCCAGCATTGCACTGCAGATCACACCGGCGGCGCTGGGCTTTGACATCGCACCTTTCGAAGGTCCAGACGCCAGCGCCAATGGGCCGTTGCGCATCACTACGGCGACACGCACGACCATCGAACACTCGGTAAATGGCGTCTGGACTTACGGCGGAGCGTTCCAGATCGGTACGATATTTGCGCTCAGTGCTGCTGTTCCCCATGACGAATTAGCCTACTGGGCCAGCGATGCCTCACGCGGCCAGACATTAAAACTTTCAGTAGCGCCAGCCAAAGAGGGTGGCAAGCCGCTGACCGCGACATTCTTATTGCCTGCTAACAACAACGGTTTGAAAACAGTTATCCAGCCCTGCCTGGGCAACGCCAGTTTTTAAGCCATAAAAAAAGCCCCGTATCTCAGGATACGGGGCTTTTTGTCTTACAGCGGAATCAAGCCGGTTGCAGCACCGACTGACCGCTCAATGCCAGGTCCAGCAACTCACGGTTGGCCACCGCGTACATGGCGTAGTCCGTCCCCACAGCGGCACGGATTTCCACCATCATCGCCACCCAACGCTGCGCCATGTCCTTGTGCTGCTCAAGCCACAGGGCCACGCGGGCTTCCATGTCTTGTGGCGCGTCGGCCATTTGCAGCACGGAGATGGTGATTGCGCGTTGCTGCCAGTCCACGTCATCGCGGAAGGCTTCACGAGCCTGGGCCTGCCAGTTGTTAGCCACCGGCAGATCGCTGATCTGCTGCAGGTACCACGGCAAGTCCAAGGCGCTGCCGACGGCAAAGTAGGCCTTGGCCACTTCGGCGGCGTCATGCCCGGTCACGTCAGCGGCTTCGATGATCGGCAGCAAGGTGTACAGGTGAGTAGTGCCTGCAACCATGCGTGCCAACAGCTCAGGCACACCGGCTTCGGTATATTTACCGTAGCGGTTCTGCCAGCCTTCGCGGGTCGGGCCTTCCAGCAGTTCGTCGAGCTTGAGGCCCAGCGCCGCCAGGTGCGGACCAAAGTGCGCGGTGTCACGGCCAGCGTCCTGCTCGTTGCGACGGCTGCGCAGGAACCAGCGTGTAGCACGGCGGCCCAGACGCATCAGCTCATCCATCAGCTCCAGTTGCACGTCAGCGGAAACCTGGTGGTCCAGGGCTTCAATCTGACGGAACCAGTGCGGGAGGTGGAAGATGTCACGCACGATCACATAAGCGCCAGCAACGTTCGCCGGGCTCATGCCCGTTGACTCCTTGAGTCGTTGAACGAAGGTGATGCCCATGTGGTTGACCAGGTCGTTGGCGATCTGGGTGCTGACGATCTCACGCTTGAGGCGGTGGCGACGCATGGCCTCGGAGAACTTGGCGACCAGGCTCGGTGGGAACGCGGTCTCCATGTCACGGGTCAGGTAGTCGTCATCCGGCACCAGGGACTTGAGCAGCGCTTCCTTGAGGTCGATCTTGCTGTAGGAAATCAGCACCGACAGCTCCGGACGGGTCAGGCCCTTGCCGTTCGCGGCGCGCTCGGTGAGCTGCTCCTCGGTCGGCAGGTACTCGATGGCGCGGTCCAGCTTGCCACGGCCTTCCAGGTCGCTCATCAGGCGCTTGTACTCGGCGGCACGCTCGTAGGCACGGCGCGCGGCCAGGGACAGGGCCTGGGTCTGCTTGTAGTTGTTGCCCAACACCAGGTTGCCGACTTCGTCGGTCATGCTCGCCAGCAACTGGTTACGTTGCTTGTCGGTCATGTCACCGGCCTGCACCACTTCGTTGAGCAGGATCTTGATGTTCACTTCGTGGTCGGAGCAGTCCACGCCACCGGCGTTGTCGATGAAGTCGGTGTTGGAACCGCCGCCATTGAGGCCGAATTCCACGCGACCCAGCTGGGTCATACCGAGGTTACCGCCCTCGCCCACTACCTTGCAGCGCAGCTCGTTGCCGTTGACGCGCAGCGCGTCGTTGGCCTTGTCGCCCACATCGGCATGGCTCTCGGTGCTGGCCTTGACGTACGTACCAATGCCGCCGTTCCACAACAGGTCCACCGGCGCCTTGAGCAAGGCATTCAGCAGCTCGGTCGGGGTCAGCTTGTCGGCCGCGATGTCGAAGCGCTCTTTCATCTGTGGCGAGATGGCAATGCTCTTCGCGCTGCGCGAAAAGATACCGCCGCCTTCAGACATGATGCTGGTGTCGTAGTCGGTCCAGGCCGAACGCGGCAGCTCGAACATGCGCTGACGCTCGACGAAGCTGGTCGCCGGGTTCGGGTTTGGATCGATGAAGATATGCAGGTGGTTGAACGCTGCGACCAGTTGCAGCTTGTCGGACATCAACAAGCCGTTACCGAACACGTCACCGGCCATATCGCCGACGCCGACCACGGTGATGCTGTCTTCCTGCACGTTGATGCCGCGCTCACGGAAGTGACGCTGCACACCGACCCACGCGCCCTTGGCGGTGATGCCCATTTTCTTGTGGTCGTAACCGGCGGAACCGCCGGACGCGAACGCGTCACCCAGCCAGAAGCCGTAGTCGATGGCGATGCCGTTGGCGATGTCGGAGAAGGTCGCAGTGCCCTTGTCCGCCGCTACCACCAGATACGGGTCATCGTCGTCATGACGCACGACGTTGGCCGGTGGCACCAAGGCGCCGTCCTTCAGGTTGTCGGTGATGTCCAACAGGCCGGAAATGAAGATGCGGTAGCAGGCGATGCCCTCGGCCGCGATCTCGTCACGGCTGCCGCCCAGTGGCAGGCGACGCGGCAGGAAGCCGCCCTTCGCACCCACTGGCACGATGACCGAGTTCTTCACTTGCTGGGCTTTTACCAGGCCGAGCACTTCGGTACGGAAGTCTTCTTCACGGTCGGACCAGCGCAGGCCGCCGCGCGCGACATTACCGAAGCGCAAGTGCACGCCTTCGACGCGTGGCGAGTACACGAAGATTTCAAACTTCGGCACCGGCTTAGGCAGTTCAGGGATCGCGTGCGGGTTGAACTTGTAGCTGAAGTACGACTTGTTCTGGCCGTTGGCGTCAGTCTGGTAGAAGTTGGTGCGCAGGGTCGCCTTGATCAGGTCCAGGTAGCGACGCAGGATGCGGTCTTCGTTGAGCACCTGAACGTCGTCCAGGGCCGAAAGAATCGCTTGTTCCAGGCGTTGCTGCTTGTCTTCCAGGTCGTCGCTGGTGAGCTTGCGCGCCAGGTAGAAACGGGTCTTGAACAACCGGGTCAACTCGCGGGCGATGTCGGTGTGGTTGTTCAGGGTGCTGGCGATGTAACCCAGGTCGAAGCCCAGGCGGATCTGCTTCAGGTAACGGGCGTAGGCACGCAGCAGTGCCACGTCGCGCCAAGGCAGGCCGGCAGTCAATACCAGGCGGTTGAACGCATCGTTTTCAGCGTCGCCGTGCACGATGTGCACAAACGCATCCTGCAGGGTGTCGTTGAGCTGCTGGATGTCCAGGTTCACGCCTTCGGCGGCGATGAACGCGAAGTCATGGATCCAGAACTCACGGCCATTGGCATGACGCAGACGGTACGGGAACTCACCCAGCACACGCAGGCCGAGGTTTTCCAGGATCGGCAGCACGTCGGACAGCGCCAGCGGGGTGTCGGCGTGGTAGAGCTTGCAATGCAGCTCGCGCTGGCCAGACACCTGGCCCAGCGGCTGGTAGAAGCTCATCACCAGCGGGTTGGCTTCGGTCAGGCTGAGCAAGTGCTGCATGTCGACCACGGCCGAATGCGCGGCGAAACGCTCGCGGTAACCGGCTGGGAAGCCTTTAGGGAAGTCGGCCAGCACGTTGGTGCCGTGGGCTTCGCCGAAGCTTTCCACGACCAGGCTGGCGTAGTCGTCCTGCCAGCTGCGGCAGGCCTGCACCACTTCTTTTTCCAGTTGCAGCGGGTCGATGTCCAGGCGGTTCTTCGGGTCAACCCGCAGGATCAGCTGTACACGGGCCAGCACGGACTCGGAGAAGAACGTCCAGAATTCGCAATCCGAGGCCTTCAAGCGATCCATCAGCACTTGCTGGATCTTCTGGCGCACTTCGGTGGAATAGATGTCGCGCGGCACGTAGGCCAGGCAGTAGCAGAAACGACCGTACGGGTCTTTACGCAGGAACACGCGGATCTTGTTGCGTTCCTGGATCTGTACGATCGACATCACGGTGCTGAACAGCTCGTCGACCGGGGTCTGGAACAGGTCATCACGTGGCAATACTTCAACCACCTGCGCCAGTTCCTTGCCCAGGTGAGCCTTGGGCTGGAAGCCGGAACGGCGTTCGATCTCCGCAACCTTGCGACGGATGTACGGAATCACCCGCACGCTTTCGCCATACACCGACGAGGTGTAAAGGCCCATGAAGCGGTGTTCCTTGATCACTTTGCCGTCGGCGCTGATCTCACGGATCGACACATAGTCCGGATACGCCGGACGGTGCACGCGGCTCGGGTGCGCGGCCTTGGCGAACGACAGCACGGTCGGTTCACGCAGGTAGGCTACGGCATAGTCTTCGATGCGCAGGTCGTCGGCGGTGAGGCCGGCGCGCAGCAGTTTGGTCAGGCCGAGGAACGAATCGGCGTCATATTCGATATGACCGCCGTCCGCCTCGTCACGTACCACGAATTCTTCATAGCCGAGGAAGGTGAAGTGGTTGCCCACCAGCCATTCCAGGAAGTTCTTGATCTCGGCTTTCTCTTCGCCGTCGATGCTGAACTGGCTGGCGTCGATACCGGCCAGCAGGTCCTGGACCTTGGCTTTCATCGGTTCGAAATCGGCCACGGCCACGCGCACTTCGCCCAGTACCTGCTCCAGCTCTTTGCTCAGCACGTTCAGTTCGGCGGCGTTGGCGCAACGGTCGATTTCCAGGTACATCAGCGATTCTTGCAGGATGCCTTCGCCCTGGGTGCCTTTTGGCAGGATCTCCAGCAGCTCGCCCTTGGCGCCACGGCGTACGCTGAGTACTGTGGTCTGCAAGGTGTGAATGCTGTAGCCACGGCGGTTCAGCTCGGTACGCACCGAGTCCACCAGGAACGGCAGGTCATGGTGCAGCACTTCGACCGCGGTATGGGTCGACTGCCAGCCATGACGTTCGTAATCGGGGTTGTAGACCCGCACTTGCGGTTGGGTGTGGTCAAAGCGCTCAAGCAGGCGCCACGCAGAAAGAGTGCAACCGGCCAGGTCGGAAAGGCGACGCTGGGTCAGTTCGTCCAGGGAAATGATGCCGAAGAATTGTTCAGCGAACAGCGCCACTTGTGGCAGTGCCTGTTCACTGATGTGCTGCGCCAGTGCCGCTTGCAGTTGATGCTGGAAGTCGGCCTTGCTGGCTGCGGTGAAGAACGCCATCTGTGGTACTCCGCTTGGGCTTGTTATTGATGGAAGCGTCGCGTGTTATCCCCTTGCGGGGAGACCGTCAGCGCTGTTCGCTGGTACTGATATAAGCACACTAGCGAATCAGGGTGACAGGTGGGTGAAGCTGGACAAGACAATGAGGTCACATACAACTTCCATAAGATGCGCACCTTGCCGGGTGACGGTACGACGGGCAGGTCAGGCGCCTGGCTCATGCACATCCGTTGCGCAGCTTAACGAGTGTGGGAAGCCCACTGCTTGCGACGCTGCGACATATTCGGTCATCGGTAAGCAGGCGTGGGGTTGCGACTTGGGCAACCCGCAATATCCGGCAAAAAAACCGGCTATTTCAATGTCCGCGAGTACCAGAAATGACTGATCTTGCCCCTCAGGTCATGCACTGGGTCTGACACAGGATGCAGCACAAAATTCGCCGCAATGGCACAATTGCCCGTATTACGCCCTACCCCAGACAGGATTCCCCATGCTGCAGTTGAAAACCGACGCCCTGATGGTCACCCCGTGCGATGACGAAGAAGACAACATGGCGATGCTCTGCTGCCACGGCAAGAACGGCGAGATGTTCATGCTGACCCGTTACCCGGATGAAGACGAAGTGGAACTGACCTGGGATTACGAGCCGTCGACCCTCGACGGGCTGAAAGTCACCCTGGGCGCCACGACGCTGCTGGTTGAGCTGGCCGCAGGCGATGCCGATGCACTGGGCGGCAAGGACCAGTTGGAGATCACCCACGCCACCAGCGCGTCGGACCTGGCCGAAGTCGAGGAAACCCTGCAAAACATCCTCAAAGGCACTGGCACCTACGTCCGCGCGTGACGCCTCGCACACAAAAATCCTACAAGTTTTGCCAAAAATACCCGTTACGCCGTTAGTCGCCAGCCCCTTCGATGCATTAAAGTAAGCCTCCCAAGCCCGGCGTTTTTTCTCGACCACCGGGCTCATCTCTCCAGGAACCGTCATCGATGGAACATCGTGAAGCGCTGCTTGCGCTGCGAACCTTTCTTTCTACGCAGATTCTCGGCCAGGAAAAACTCATCGATCGCCTGTTGATCGCCTTGCTCGCCGACGGCCATATGCTGGTGGAAGGCGCGCCGGGCCTGGCCAAGACCAAGGCCATCAAAGAGTTGGCCGAAGGTATCGAAGCGCAGTTCCATCGTATCCAGTTCACCCCCGACCTGTTGCCTGCCGACATCACCGGCACCGAGATCTATCGCCCGGAAACCGGCAGCTTCGTGTTCCAGCAAGGGCCGATCTTCCACAACCTGGTACTGGCGGACGAAATCAACCGCGCCCCGGCCAAGGTGCAGTCAGCTTTGTTGGAGGCCATGGCCGAGCGCCAGGTCAGCGTTGGGCGCAGCACGTATGACCTGTCCCCGCTGTTCCTGGTGATGGCCACGCAAAACCCCATCGAGCAGGAAGGCACCTACCCGCTGCCCGAGGCCCAGCTCGACCGTTTCTTGATGCATGTGAAAATCGGTTTTCCGGACGCCGCCGTCGAGCGGCGCATCCTGCAACAGGCCCGTGGCGAAGCGCTCAACGGCGAAACCAAGCCGGAGCGCCGCGTCAGCCAGCAGGCGATCTTCGCCGCGCGCAAGGAAATCCTTGGCCTGTACATGGCCGACGCCGTGGAGGAATACCTGGTGCAACTGGTGATGGCCACGCGCACCCCGGCCAAGTTCGACCCGGAAATGGCCGAGTGGATCGCCTACGGCGCCAGCCCACGCGGCTCCATCGCCCTCGACCGCTGTGCCCGCGCCCACGCCTGGCTGGCCGGTCGCGACTTCGTCAGCCCGGAAGATATCCAGGCGGTGCTGTTCGACGTGCTGCGCCATCGCATCATCCTGTCGTTCGAGGCCGAAGCCGCTGGCATTGACCAGGACCGTGTGGTGCAGCGCATTCTCGACGTCGTTGCCGTCGCTTGAAACCCATGAACGCCGGTGATGGGATCCGCGTCACGCTCAGCGAATTGATCGAGATGCGCCATCGCGTGCGCGAAGTGCAGCTGTTTTCCACGCCAAGCCAGCGCAGCCCTTTGATCGGCCTGCACCACTCCAAGCTGCGCGGGCGTGGTGTGGACTTCGACCAAGTGCGCGTGTACCAGGCCGGCGACGATGTGCGCACCATCGACTGGCGCGTCACCGCACGCACCCAGGAACCGCACACCAAGCTGTTCCATGAAGAGCGCGAACGGCCGATCTTCATCATGGTGGAGCAAAGCTGCCGGCTGTTTTTCGGCTCGGGGCAGATGTTCAAGTCGGTACTGGCCGCCCAAGCCGCCAGCCTGATCGGCTGGGCCGCGCTGGGGCATAACGACCGTGTCGGCGGGCTGGTGTTCGGCGACAACGAGCACTACGAAATCAAGCCGCGCCGCAGCAAGCAAAGCCTGCTGCAACTGCTCAACCGCCTGGTGCGGGTCAACCAGAGCCTGAGCACCGAAAGCCGCCCCGAAGCCGACGCCCTTGGCATGGCCCTGCGCCGTGGCCGCGAAGTGTTGCGCCCTGGCAGCCTGGTGATTGTGATCTGCGATGAGCGCGCACTGACCGAAGGCGCCGAGCAACAGCTGAGCTTGCTGTCGCGGCATTGCGATTTGCTGCTGTTGCCGATCTCCGACCCACTGGACCATGCCCTGCCCGCCGCCGGGCTGCTGCGTTTCGCCGAACGCGGTGCCCAGCTGGAACTGGACACGCTGAATTTCGACCTGCGCCAGGCCTACAAGGCCCAGGCCGAAGCGCGCCTTGCGCGCTGGGAGCTGCTCGCGCAGAAACTGCGCGTACTGCTGATGCCCTTGAGCACCCAGAGCGAAATGGTCGAGCAACTGCGCGAATACCTCAACCCGCAACGCCCGGTTAAAAAACAATGAGCAGCCTTGACCAACTGCAACCGCTGATCGCCCCACCCGCCATCGGCTTCTGGCCGCCCGCGCCGGGTTGGTGGCTGTTGCTGCTGGTGATTCCGCTGCTCGGCTGGGGCCTGTGGTCACTGCGCCGCTTTCTGCCGACCCGCCGCCCCATCGCCCGTGCCGAACAACCCTTGGACCCACTGCGCATCGCCGCCCTGGCAGAGCTTGCACTCATGCCCAAGCCTTACGATGGCGCGCCCGCCGGTGCCTGGCTGCAACAGCTCAACGGCCTGCTCAAACGCCTGTGCCGCAACGACTACCCCTACAGCCAGAGCCACACCCTCAACGGCCGCAAATGGCTGGCATTCCTCGACAACCGCTGCCCCGCCGCCGGCCTTACGCGCTGGATGGTATTGGTAGAGGGCGCCTACAAACCCGAATGCAAGCTCGACGACAAGGCCATCGCCGGCCTGACCCAAGCCGTCGACACCTGGATTCGCAAACATGTTTGAGTTCGCCTGGCCGTGGATCTTCGCCCTGTTGCCGTTGCCGTGGTTGATGCGCCTTGTGCTGCCGGCCGCCGACAGCGGCGAGCCCGCGTTGAAAGTCAGCTACCTCAGCGACCTTGAAGGCCTGGCCCGTCGCCGCGCCCGCGTCAACCTGCCCGGCTGGCGCCAGCAAGCGCCGTTCGTGGTGCTGTGGTTGCTGCTGCTGACCGCCGCCGCGCGCCCGGAATGGCTCGGCGAACCGTTACCGATTGCCGCCAGTGGCCGCGACCTGCTGGTGGCGGTGGACGTGTCTGGCTCCATGGATTTCCCCGATATGCATTGGCAGGACGACGACGTAAGTCGCTTGAGCCTGGTCAAGCACCTGCTTGGCGATTTCCTTGAGGAGCGTGAAGGCGACCGCGTCGGCCTGATCCTGTTCGGCAGCCAGGCCTACCTGCAAGCGCCACTGACCTTTGACCGCCGCACCGTGCGCGCCTGGCTGGACGAAGCGCGCATCGGCATTGCCGGCAAGAACACCGCGATTGGCGACGCCATCGGCCTGGCCCTGAAACGCCTGCGCCAGCGCCCGGCGCAGAGCCGCGTGCTGATCCTGGTCACTGACGGCGCCAACAACGCCGGGCAGATCGACCCGCTGACCGCCGCGCGTCTGGCGGCTGAAGAAGGCGTAAAAATCTATCCAATCGGCATCGGTGCCGACCCGGAACAAACCGGTTCCTTGGGCATTCTGGGCGTCAACCCGAGCCTGGACTTGGACGAACCGGCGCTCAAGGCCATCGCCGAGGCTACCAACGGCCAGTACTTTCGCGCCCGCGATGGTGAAGAGTTGCAAGCGATCAAAGCGACCCTAGACAAACTCGAGCCCGTCGAACAACAACCCACCCAAGCGCGCCCGGCCCTGGCGCTGTACAGCGCGCCACTGGCCCTGGCCTTGGTGCTGAGCATGTTGCTGGTGATTCAGGAGCGCTGGCCGAACAACGCCTTGCAACGGCTGTTCAACAAATTGTCGAGCAAGGGGATTTTCCTGCAACAACACCCTGAGTGGCGTCAGCGCCTCAAACGCCTGCGTTTGCGGAGGCGTCGATGATCGACCTGTGGCCGCACTGGTTCCGTCCGTGGTGGTTGTTGCTGCTACCGTTGCTCGGCTGGTTGCTGTGGCACCTGTGGCACCGGCAAAAGCGCGCCGGGCGCTGGCAGATGATCCTGCCGCCGGCCTTCCACGCGGTGTTGCTCAGCGGTGGCAACGGCCGCGAGAGCAAATCACCGTGGGTGGTACTGGGCATTGCCTGGCTGCTAGCCGTATTGGCGTTGCTCGGCCCGAGCTGGCAGCGTGTGGAACAGTCCAGCCAGAAGCCTTCCGATCCGCTGGTGGTGTTGCTGGAACTGACCCCGGAAATGCTCGCCACCGACAGCCCGCCCAACCGCCTGGAACAGGCACGACGCAAGCTGTACGACTTATTGCAAGCGCGTACCGATGCGCAAACCGCCATCGTCGTGTACGCCGGTAGCGCCCACACGTTGGTGCCGCTGTCGGACGACCTGGCCACCAGCCGCAACTTGCTCGAAGCGTTGCGCCCGTCGATCATGCCCGAGCCCGGCCATCGCGCCGACCTGGCCGTCGAGAAAGCCCTAGGCCTGCTCAAGCAAGGTGGCCTCGGCCAGGGTCGCTTGCTGCTGATTGGTTCCTCGCTGTCCAAACAGGAACGCCAGGGCATTCGCCTGCTGCTGCAAAACGCACAAGCGCCCACCCTGTCGATCCTGGGTATCGGCAGCCGCGAAGGCACGCCAGTCACCCAGGAAAGCGGTGAGTTCCTCAAGGACGAACAAGGCGCGATCCTGGTACCGCGTCTCGACAGCCCGACACTCAAGGCCTTCGCCAGTGAAATGGGCGGCCGCTACCGCGCCGCGCGCCTGGACGACAAGGACCTGCGCCAACTCGGCGTGCTCGACCCGCCGCAAACCTTGCGCAATGACGGCCAACGGCTGCACCTCGATACCTGGGCCGACCAGGGTTACTGGCTGCTCCTGCCCTTATTGCTACTCGCTGCCTGCGCCGGGCGGCGTGGCTGGTTGTTCTGCCTACCGCTGCTGCTGTTGAGTGCGCCGCAGCCCAGCTATGCGTTCGGCTTGCAAGACTTGTGGCTGCGTCCCGACCAGCAAGGCCAGTACCTGCTGAAGAAAAAGCGCCCCGCCGAAGCCGCCGAACACTTCCAGGACCCGCAGTGGAAAGGCGTGGCGCTTTACGAGGCCGGCAACTATGCAGAGGCCATCAAGCTGTTTGCCGAAGGCAATGACGCCTACTCCCACTACAATCGGGGTAACGCCCTGGCCAAGTCCGGCGAACTGGAAGCCGCCATCGACGCCTACGAACAGGCCCTCGAAGCCCAGCCCGACCTGCAACCGGCCCTGAAAAACAAGGCGTTGGTGGAGGCATTGATGCAGGAACAGGCCGAACCGGAACCCACCGAACCTGCAAAAAACGAGGATGACGAAACCACCCAACCCGGCCAAACCGCGCAACCGGGCGCCAGTGGGCAAAACGCCACAGGTGGCGAGCCGTCGTCCCAAGGGCAAGGCGAAGCCGGGACTGACGACACCCAACCCGGCAACACGCCGCACACCACGGGTAACGAAGTGCCGGGCAGCGAACTGGGCGACGAACAAACCACCACCCCGCCGCTGCGCCCCAATGACGCCAGCCTCGACGGTGAGCACCGACAGGCCCTGGAGCAATGGCTGCAGGAGATCCCGGACAACCCCGGCGAACTGCTGCGCCGCAAATTCTGGTACGAACAGCAACAACATCAGGACAAGACTCGATGAGCCGCCGCACCACCCTACTGCTCCTGCTCGCCCTTTCGGCAGGCCACGCCCAGGCGGCGAACCTGTCCGCCAGCGTCGACCGCAGCCGCGTCAACTCCGGGGAAACGGTGGAACTGACGGTGGAATCCAGTGATGTCACGCAGTTCGGCAAGCCAGACCTGACGCCGCTGGATGCACAGTTCGAAGTCAGCGGCACGCGCCAGATCAACCAACTCACCACCCTGGGCGGCGATAACCACGCCACTACGCGCTGGATCATCACCCTGCTGCCCAAGGAAAACGGCACGGTGGTCATCCCGCCGCTGCAAGTGGGCGACTACAAGACCCAGCCGATCAGCCTGCAAGTGGTCGAAACCGCCAGCCAAAACACCGCCGCCGAGCTGGCGCCGGTGTTTGTCGAGGCCAACCTCGACCAGACCAGCGTCTACGTACAGGCCCAGGCGCTGTTGACCGTGCGCGTCTACCACTCGGTGTCGCTGTATGACGACAGCAGCCTCACGCCCTTGCAGATTGCCGATGCACGCGTGGAGCAGTTGGGCGAGTCACGCACCTATGAAAAGGTCATCAACAGCATCCGCCATGGCGTGATCGAAACCCGCTACGCGATCTATCCGCAACACAGCGGCACCTTGGCGATCCCGGCGCAGACCTTCAGCGCGACGCTGGTGGAGTCGCGCCCGCCGCAGGAAAATACCCTACAAGGCACCAAGCCCGGCAAACTGATCCACGTCAGTTCTGCAGAGTTGCCGCTGGTGGTCAAACCCAAACCCGCGCTGTACCCCGCCGATACCCCGTGGCTGCCAGCGCGCAGCCTCACCCTCAGTGAAAACTGGAACCCGGAGCCCGAGCACGTGCAGGTCGGCGACTCGCTGACCCGCAGCCTTACGGTCAAGGCCGAGGGCCTGTCTAGCGCGCAACTGCCGGCCCTGCCCAGCACCGAGATCAATGGCCTGCGCCGCTACCCGGACCAACCGGTACTCGGCAACCAGACCAACGACCGTGGCCTGATCGGCAGCCGCGAAGACCGCGAAGCCCTGGTGCCCACCCGCGCCGGCAGCCTGGAACTGCCCGCCGTGGACGTGGTGTGGTGGAACACCCACGAAGACCACCTGGAGCGCACCAGCCTGCCCGCGCGAACCCTGCAGGTTGCGATCAACCCGAGCCTGGCAGTGGACACGCCCGCCACGCCCACAGTCATCACCGCCCCGGACGATGAACGCCTGTGGCTGTGGCAGCTGAGCACGTTGATCCTCGCCTGCACCACCCTGCTGGGGTTCGGCTTGTGGTGGCGTGCCCGTCGGCAACCGGCCGTGTTGCGTGCCGCGCAAACCGGGCCGAGCCCGCGCACGCTGCTGGATGACCTCAAGCGCGCCACCCAGGCCAACGACCCGCAAGCCACCCGCCAGGCCCTCGACGCCTGGGCGCGGCAGCAGCCGGAAACGCTCGCGGATATGGCGGCGCGGTTTGTGCCGTTGTCGGATGCATTGGATGGGTTGAATGGCGCGCTGTACAGCGAGAGTGGGCATTTCTGGCTGGGTGAGGACCTGTGGCGTGCGGTGAAGGCGATTCCGATGGCCGAGCGCGAGGTGGACCCGGCGGCGGACACCACCAGCTTGCCGCCGCTGTATCCCAAGTAACCGCAACCTCCCTGACACCACACACATCAAAAATGTGGGAGCGGGCTTGCCCGCGAATACGGTGTGTCAGATAAAGATACCCCGACTGATACACCGCATTCGCGGGCAAGCCCGCTCCCACACTTGATCTCCGTCGTCTGGTCGACATGCATTGTTAAAGGCCAGCAATCCATATCGCTTTAATTTGCAGGAAGTTTCCTAGACAATCCCACGGCCTTGCGCCTGCTCATTCCACTGGCTAGCCTTCGCTCCGTCGCTGCATATCAGCGATCGGGTGTGGAAACCCGGGAGTAAGGAAGCGTCATGATCGTATGAAAACGCTCAATGGCGGCTGTACGCGGGCAGACTTCGGTCTGACTGGGTCCTACTCCCCGGTTTCCACCCCGCGTATGGCTGCCACCTAACTTTGTTGTGTGGAAACGACATCAAGGTGACGCCTCCAACTGAGTAGGAGTTTACGCATGGACAAAATCGTCCCCGACCCACCACCCGCCTTCACCGTTCACCACGACCTCAGCTTCGAAGACGCCGTCGCCCAGATCTGCGACCTGCTGCGCTGCGCCGCCGCGACCGCTGCTGGCACCACTCAAGCGCTAAGCAGTAATCAGCGCCACATGGCCGGCGCCACCGAGCACTTGATCAACAGTGCCAGAACCCTGGCTGACCGAGCGCTGGACTGCCTGCACACCGCCTGACCCTTGTGGGAGGGAGCTTGTCCCCTCCCACAGGTTTACAGGGTAAACTCCCCTCCTTTTCATCTCTTCAACGGAGTTCGCCTTGCGTCTGTTTCACACCTCCGACTGGCACCTGGGCCAAAACCTCCACGGCCAGGAACGCGACTTCGAACACGCCTGCTTTCTTGAGTGGCTGCTGGGCCAACTGAACACCCATCTGCCGGATGTACTGCTCATCGCCGGCGATATCTTCGACACGGTCAACCCGCCACTCAAGGCCCAGGAGCGGCTGTATGACTTCATCATCAGCGCCCACGAACAGAACCCCAAGCTGACGATTGTGATGATCGCCGGCAACCATGACTCCGGCTCGCGTATCGAATTACCCGCGCCACTGATGCGCCGCCTGCGCACCCATGCGCTAGGCCGGGTGCTGTGGCTCGATGACGGCCAACTCGACGCCGAACGCCTGCTGATCCCCCTGCCGGACGCCAAAGGCAAGATCGCCGCCTGGTGCCTGGCGCTGCCGTTCCTGCGCCCGGCAGAAGTGACCGGTGCGCACTTGGGCGACGACTACCTACGCGGCATCGGCCAGGTGCACGAATGGCTGATCGCCGCCGCCAACGCCAAGCGCAAAAAAGGCCAGGCGCTGATTGCTATCAGCCATGCGCACATGGCCGGTGGTTCGGTGTCGGAAGACTCCGAGCGCAGCCTGATCATCGGCAATGCCGAGGCGCTGCCGGCCAGTCTGTTTGATCGAAGTGTCGCTTACGTCGCCCTCGGCCATTTGCACAAACCGCAGAAGGTCAATGGCGAGGAACGCATTCGCTATAGCGGTTCGCCGATTCCGCTGTCGTTTTCCGAAATCGGCTACAAGCACCAGATCCTCGACGTGACGTTCCAGGGCCAATGCCTGGTGAACGTCGAACCGATCCTGATTCCGCGCTCGGTCGACCTGCAACGCCTGGAAGCCGCGCCGCTGGCCGATATCCTCAAGGGCCTGGCCGAGTTGCCCGACGTCGACCTGCTCGCCGAAACCCAGCGCCACCCTTGGCTGGAAGTGCGCGTGCGCCTCGACGAACCGCAGCCCGACCTGCGCCAGCAGATCGAAAGCGCCCTGCAAGGCAAGGCCGTGCGCCTGGTACGCATCGCCGCCGAATACGCGGGTAAAGGCAGCCGTGAGGATGAAGGCGACGACCGCCTGATCGAACTCGACCAGCTCACGCCCCAGGAACTGTTCAGCCGCGCCTGGCAGGACAGTTATGGCAGCGAAGTGGATGAACAGACCTTGAAGGACTTCGCCGTGCTGCTCCAGGAAGTGCAACAGGAGGGTGAACAGCCATGAAGATCCTCGCCATCCGCCTGAAAAACCTGGCTTCACTGGCCGGCCCGTTTGAAATCGACTTTACTGCCGAGCCCCTGGCCAGTGCCGGGTTGTTCGCGATTACCGGGCCGACCGGCGCGGGTAAAAGTACCCTGCTCGATGCCTTGTGCCTGGCGCTGTTTGGCGCAGTGCCACGCCTGGGCGATACCGGCCAGGCGAAGATGCCGGATGCCGACAGCGACATTTCCATCGGTGACCCGCGCACTCTGTTGCGGCGCGGTACCGGTGGCGGTTATGCCGAAGTAGATTTTGTCGGCGTGAGTGGCCGTCGCTATCGCGCGCGCTGGGAAGCCAATCGCGCCCGCGACAAGGCCAGCGGCAAGTTGCAGAACAGCCGCCAGAGCCTGATCGACCTGGACAGCGACCAACTGCTGGCCAGCCAGAAAACCGAGTACAAAACCCAGCTGGAACTCGCCCTGGGCCTGAACTTCGAACAGTTCACCCGTGCCGTCTTGCTCGCGCAGAGTGAGTTCAGCGCCTTCCTCAAGGCCAACGACAACGAGCGCAGCGAACTGCTGGAAAAGCTCACAGACACGGCCCTGTACACCCAACTCGGCCGGCGCGCGTTCGACAAGGCCAAAGACGCGCGGGATGCGCACAAGCAGTTGCAGGACCAGGCGACCGGTGTGGTGCCCCTGGCGCCCGAGGCACGTGTCGAGCTGGATCAGCAGTTCGATGCCGCGCAAACCCAGCTCAAGACCCAGCAAGGCCAGCTCAAACAACTTGAGCTTCAGCACACCTGGCTCAAGGAGCTGCGCGAATGGCAGGAACGCCAACTCGCTGCCACCGAACAACTGCAGCGCGCACAAACCGAATGGGATAACCAGCGCCAGCAACGCGAAGACCTGGGCCGCCTGGACCAATTGGCGCCACAGCGTCACCAGTTTGCGCGCCAGGCCGAACTCGGCAGCGTGCTTGCCCCGTTGGCCGTGCAGATTCAGTCGCATATCCAACAACAAGGCGAACTGCATACCCGCCAGGAGCAGGCCCAGCAGCAACAAGCCAGCGCGCAAACGGCGTTGGCTGAGGCCCTGAAAACCCAAACGGATGCCGTGCCGTTGCTGCGACAGGCGTTTGAAGAGCAAAGCACCCTCGCCCACTTGACCAAGGAGCTGGCCAAGCGCACCGAGGACCAACAGCAGCACGAAAGCGCCTGCGCCGAAGGTCAGGCCCACCTCACTGCGCTGCTGGAAAAACAGAATCACGTCACTGAGCGCCTGCAACGCCTGGGCACCGAGCTTGAGCGCAGCGCCGCCCTCGCGCCGCTGAGCGATGCCTGGACCGCCTACCGCGACCGCTTGCAACAGCTGACGCAGATCGGCAATCGCCTGAATAAAGGCCAGGCCGAACTGCCCCAATTGGAGCAACGTGCGACCCGCGCCGCCGAGCAGTTCACTCAGCAACGCGAAGCCCTGGACCTGCTGTATCAGGAGGCCGGTGCCGAGCCTCACGCCGTGGCCGAGCAGATCCAGTTGCTGGCGAGCCTGCTGCAAGACAATCGCAAACAGCAGCGCGCCTTTGAAGACCTGACGCGCCTGTGGGACAACCAGCAACAGCTGGACCAACACGCCGCCAGCCTGACGCAAAAGCTCACCGACGCCCAACAACAACGCGAACAACTGAACCAGACCGGCCTGCAAACCAAGGCCGAACTGACGGTTGCCGAACAGACGCTGAACGTGACCAAGCAACTGTTGGAACGCCAGCGCCTGGCCCGCAGCGCCAGCGTCGAGGAGTTGCGCGAGCAATTGCAGGACGACCAACCCTGCCCGGTGTGCGGCAGCCACGAGCACCCGTATCACCAGCCCGAAGCGTTGCTGCAAAGCCTCGGTCGACATGACGAAAACGAAGAAGCCACCGCGCAGAAAGCCGTGGACAGCCTCAAGGAAAAACTCACCGAGTTGCGTGGCGAAGTGGGCGGTTTGATCGCCCAACAAAAGGAATACCTGCAACAGCAGGAACACCTGGCCACGCAACAGCAAGCCCTCCAGCCAAGTCTGGAGGCGCACCCGCTGGCCGCGTCGTTGCTCAACCAGGAAGCGGCCAAACGCAGCGCCTGGCTTGAGCAGCAACTGGGCCAACTGGGCCAAAGCATCGGCCAGGACGAGCAACGCCAAGGCGCCCTGCTCAACCTGCAACAGAACGCCGGGCGCTTGCAGCAGCAACTGCAAGCGGCGCAGGAAGCCAGCCAGCAGGCCCGTCAATTGCTGGTCGATCAGCAACGCGAGCTAACCAGCGACAGTGAACGCCTCGATCAGGAACTGAGCGCCTTCGCCAGCCTGTTGCCCGCAGAAATCCTGGAGGGTCTGCGCGCCGAGCCGGCTGCTACCTTCATGCAGCTGGACCAGCAGGTCGGCCAGCGCCTGGAACAGCTGGGTCACCAACGCGATGAGCTGGCCGAGCAACAAGAACGCCAACAGGCGATCGAGAAGGAACAGACCCACCAGCAACACCGCCAGCAACAACTCGACGCCCTGCGCCAGCAGGTCAGCGAGCTGGCGACCCAACAGCAAGCAGCCCAGGAAAAACTCAACGCGTTACTGGGCGAGCACACCAGCGCCGAACACTGGCAGCAGCAACTGGAACAGGCCGTGACCCAGTCACGCGAAAGCGAAACCGACGCCAACAAACAGTTGCAGGAAATCCACAACGCGCTGGTCCAGCTGGCGGCGGACCTCAAGGCACAACAGGAACGCGAACACGCGTTGCAGGCCGAACAAAAGGCCCTCGTCACGCGTATCAGCGAGTGGCGCGCCTTGCATCCGGAACTCGATGACGCTGGCCTCAACCGCTTGCTGGCCTGCGATGACGCCCAGGTCAGCCAATTGCGCCAGCAGGTGCAGCTCAGCGAAAAAGCCGTCGAACAGGCCAAGGTACTGCTGCAAGAACGCGAACAACGCCTTGCCGACCATCAGGCCCTGCACAACGGCAACCTCGCAGCCGAAGAGCTGGACAGCACCTTGGCCACGCTCAATCAGCAACTGGCCGAGAGTGAAAAACACTGCGCCGAATTGCGCGCACGCCAATCCGAAGACCAGCGTCGCCAGGACGCCAACCAGGCCTTTTCCGAGCAGATCGCCAAGGCCTATGACGAATGGCAACGCTGGGCACGCCTGAACGCGCTGATCGGCTCGGCCACCGGCGACACCTTCCGCAAGATCGCCCAGGCCTACAACCTCGACCTGTTGGTGCATCACGCCAACGTGCAACTGCGTCAGTTGGTGCGGCGTTATCGCCTCAAGCGCGGCGGCAGCATGCTCGGCCTGTTGGTGATGGACACGGAAATGGGCGACGAGCTGCGCTCGGTGCATTCGTTGTCCGGCGGCGAAACCTTCCTGGTTTCACTGGCGCTGGCCTTGGGGCTGGCGTCGATGGCTTCCAGTACATTGAAGATCGAATCGCTGTTTATCGATGAAGGCTTCGGCAGCCTCGACCCGGAATCGCTGCAATTGGCGATGGACGCGCTGGATGGCTTGCAGGCTCAAGGTCGTAAGGTGGCGGTGATTTCCCACGTGCAGGAAATGCACGAGCGCATTCCGGTGCAGATCCAGGTCAAGCGTCAGGGCAATGGTTTGAGCACGTTGGAGGTCAAGTGAGCGAAGCGCTGCTGTATTCGTTCCGGCGCTGCCCCTATGCGATTCGGGCGCGGCTGGCCCTGCGCTACTCGGGCGTACCGGTGCGCATCGTCGAGGTGAGCCTCAAGGCCAAGCCCGCAGAAATGCTGGCGCTGTCGCCCAAGGGCACGGTGCCAGTGCTGAACATTGACGGGCAGGTGATTGAAGAAAGCCTGGAGATCATGCAATGGGCCTTGGCGCAGAACGACCCGGATAACTGGTTACTGCAAGGCGACCCGGCCATATTCGCGTTGATTGCCGAGAACGACCAAGGCTTCAAGTATCACTTGAATCGATACAAGTACGCCGAGCGCTACCCGGAACAGCCGATGGAGCATTATCGCGCCGAAGGCGAGGTGTTCTTGCAAAAGCTGGAAGCGTTGTTGGCAGAGCACGACTACCTTTTGGCTAACCACCTGACCCTGGCGGATGCTGCACTGGCGCCGTTTGTGCGCCAGTATGCCCATGTGGATCGAGTGTGGTTTGCCGGTACTCCGTACACACGGTTGCAGGCTTGGCTTGAGCGCATTATGGACTCAGCGCTGTTCATCGCGGTGATGGCAAAACCCTGAATCCCGCATCGCCCGCAGCGCTTACTGCTGGGTTTTGTGATCCAGTGCGGCATAGAAGTTGGCGCTTTGTTGCAGGTATTTCTGGGTGTAGGCGCTGGTGCTGGATTTTTTGCCGGAGACTTCCACACTGGCCGCGGCTGGCAGGGCAACAGTGGCGGAAACAGCGGAAGCGGCGATGATGGAGAAGAGATTCAGATTCATGTCGGTAACCCTTGTGTTCGTTTGGTTGAGTGGCCGGGGAAGGCCTTGGAACCAAACTTACGCCCGAGGGCTAAGCCTTAGAAATGCTTTGAAACAGTAGCCGCTATTAACAGAATTAATAGAAAGGCTCAGGCCCCGCATGACGGGGCCTGTGGCTTATTGACGCACCAGGAACTTGAGGTCGCTGGGCGCATCGATCGGCAATTTCTGCACGGTTTTACCCAGCAGGCCGGTTTTGGGGTCGCGTTCGACCACCACGATTTCGTTGCTTTTCTGGTTGGCGATCAGCAAAAACTTGCCGCTCGGGTCCAGGCTGAACTCGCGTGGGTGGTCACCTTCCACGGAACGGCGTTGCAGTTCCTTGAGGTGCGCGGTGGCCGGGTCGATGCTGAACACCAGCAGTTGATTGGCCGTGCCACGGTTGCTCAGGTACAGGAATTTGCCATCACTGGAGGCATGCAGCGCCGCACCGGCCTTGTCCGATACCGGTTGACCGGCGGCGAAATCCACCAGTTGGGTCTGGGTCAGTTGGCCGTCCTTGTAGTCGAACACCGCCACCTGCGCGCTCATCTCGGTGGTCAGCCAGGCATGCTTACCATCGGCGCTGAACAACAAATGACGCGGGCCGCTGCCGGGCGGCAATTGCACCGAGGCCGGGTTGGCCGGGGTCAACGGCAGCTCAGGGTTGGCCTTGGGATCGTAACGGTAGGCAAATACCTTGTCCGCGCCCAAGTCCTGCACAAACACGTATTTGCCATCGGGCGATGACACCACCGAATGCACGTGGTTGGACGCCTGGCGCTCAGGGTTGACGCGACTGGCCGGGTGCCCACTCAGTTGCACCGGCGCCGATAGCTTGCCTGTGGCATCCACCGGCAGCACCGCCAGGCTTCCGCCCGGATCTTCCAGCACCGAATAGTTGGCGACGAACAGGTAGCGTCCATCGGCAGCCACGCTGGAATGGGTCGGCTCATTGCCCAGGCTCTGCACCTGGTTGATCAACGTCAGCTGATGATTCTGCGGATCGATGCTGTAGCTGCTCACCCGCCCGACCGGGTCTTTCTGGCCTGGACCGTTCTCGTTAACCACAAACAGGTGCTTCTGGTCCTTGGAGACCGTCAGCCACGACGGATTGGCCGCCTTGGCCGCCAACACTGGCTGGCCTTGGAACTTGCCAGTGCGGCTGTCGAATTGCAGGCGATAGATGCCTTCGCTGCTGCCGGCGGTGTAGCTGCCCACCAGCAGTTCATAGGTGTCTGCCGGCGCGGCTTGCACCGACATGGCACCGACACTGCCCGCCATCAGCAGGGGCCAGAATTTACGCATCATCATCCGCTTCATCCTCATCGTTATTGTTGTCGCCCTTGATCGCACTCAGGCAGACCAGACGGTGTTCGCCGTCTTCGTTGCTCAAGAGCCAGCTTTGCAAGCTGTCATCAAAGGTGGCGGCGTTCAGTTGTTCTGGACTGAACTTCCAACGCTTGAGTTCCCGGCCGTCCATGCTTTCGATCAGCAAGTGCTGGTCAAACGTGAAGTCGAAGGCGTGCAGCCCATTGATGATCAGCATGTCGCTGTCGGTCAGGGCGGTGCTCAGGTTGGGTTGCGAATCGGTCATGATGTGAAGTCACTGCGGGGGAAAAGACACATGATAGGTCAATTCCCCCGCGGTGCCTTGCGGCAATGGTCTAATCGATCAATGCGCGAAGAGTGAGTTGCCCTTCTGCCCCGCCAGTTTCTCCGGCTTGATCAGGAACCGCGCCAGCGCCGGCAGCAGCCACAGCGCGCCGAACATGTTCCACAGCAGCATGAAGGTGAGCATCAGGCCCATGTCGGCCTGGAACTTGATGGCCGAGAAGATCCAGGTGCACACGCCAATCGCCAGGCACAAACCGGTGAACAGCACGGCTTTACCGGTGGACTTGAGCGTCTGGTAGTACGCCTCTTGCAGCGGCAGACCGGCGCGCAGGAAGCTTTCCAGGCGGCTGTAGATGTAGATACCGTAGTCCACGCCAATCCCCACGCCCAGCGCCACCACTGGCAACGTCGCGACCTTGACGCCGATGCCCATGAACGCCATCAGCGCGTTGCCCAGCACCGAGGTCAGCACCAGCGGCAGCACGATGCACAGGGTCGCCGCCCAGGAGCGGAAGGTGATCATGCACATGGTCGCCACGCACAGGTACACCAGGATCAGGATGGTCAGTTCCGATTCCTTGATCACCTCGTTGGTGGCCGCTTCGATCCCGGCGTTACCGGCGGCGAGGATGAATTCCAGGCCGTCCTTGTTGTTTTCCTTGGCGAAGTCCTGCACCGCATGCACCGCGCGGTCGAGGGTTTCGGCCTTGTGGTCGTTGAGGAACACCAGCACCGGCGCCAGGGAGCAGTTGTTGTTGTACAGGCCATCGGCACGGGCGATGGAGTTGTTCAGCACATCCGGGTTACGCGACAGGGTTTCCCATTTCAGGTTGCCCTCGTTCATGCCCTTGATCATCTGCTTGGACACGGTCACCAGCGAGATCGCCGACTGCACACCCTCGGTGTTCTGCATCTTCCACATCAACTGGTCGATGGGCGCCATGGCTTCATAGCGCGAGCAGCCTTCGGCCTTGGTCTTGACCATCACCACCAGCACGTCGGAGCTGGTGGAGTAGTTGCTGATGATGAAGTTGTTGTCTTTGTTGTAGCGCGAGTCCGGGCGCAGTTCCGGCGCGCCCTGGTCGAGGTCGCCGATCTTGAGGTTCTGGCTGTACCAGAGGCCGCCGCCAAAGGCGATCAGGGCCAGGAAGATCGAGACCGGCGCGACTTTGGGGCTGGCGAATTTCGAAAGCAGGCGCCAGAACGGGTGTTCGCGGTTCGCGTCTTTCTTGCTCTTGGCGATGGCGCGTTTGCTGATGCCGACGTAGGAAATCGCCACTGGCAGCAGGATCAGGTTGGTGAACACGATCACCGCCACGCCGATAGAGGCGCCGATGGCCAGTTCGCGGATCACGCCAATGTCGATGATCAACAGCGTGATAAAGCCCACCGCATCGGCAAGAATCGCGATCATCCCCGGTAGAAACAGTTGGCGGAAGGTACGGCGTGCGGCCGTCAGCGCGTTGTCCGCTTCGCTGGATTGCAGGGCGATACCGTTGATTTTCTGCACGCCGTGGGAAATACCGATGGCAAAGATCAGGAACGGTACCAGCATCGAGTAAGGGTCCAGCCCGAAACCGGCGGCATGCATCAGCCCCAACTGCCAGACCACCGCCACCAGGGTGGTGCTCAACACCGCAATGGTGCTACGCAGGCAGTTGGTGAACCACAGCAGCAGGACCAGGGTAATACCGAACGCCACGCCGAAGAACAGCACCACCATGATCAGGCCATCGATCAGGTCACCGACTTTCTTGGCGAAACCGACGATGTGGATCTGCACGTTGGGGTTCTGCTCCTGGAACTTGGTGCGGATCTTGTCTTCGAGTTCATGGGAGAACTTGCGGTAGTCCAGGGCCAGCAACTTGCCCTGATCCTGCGGGTCCGGGTAGGACTCCAGCAGCGGGATGTCGACGATGCTCGACTTGAAGTCGTTGGCCACCAGGCGCCCGACCTGGCCGGACTTGAGCACGTTGTTGCGCAGTTGATCGAGGCTTTCCGGCGAGCCGTTGTAGCTCTGCGGGATCACTTCACCGCCGGCAAAGCCTTCTTCGGTCACTTCGGTCCAGCGGACGCTGGGGCTCCACAGCGACTTTAGGCCCGAACGGTCGACACCGGAAATGTAGAACACTTCGTCGTTGATCTGACGCAGGGTCTCCATGTACTCCTTGGTGAAGATGTCACCGTCCTTGGCCTCCACCGAGATGCGCACCGTGTTGCCCAGGTTCGCCAGGTCATTGCGGTGCTCCATCATCTTCTCGATGAAGGGGTGCTTGAGCGGAATCATTTTTTCAAAGCTGGTGGACGGGCGAATCAAGGTCGCCTGCCAGAACAGGAAAATACTCACCAGCAGGCAGATCACGATGACTGCCGGGCGGTTGTTGAAGATCAGGCGCTCAAGAAAGGTCGCTTTATCGTTGTGATGACTGCTCATTCTTTCCCCGCCTTCTTATTGTTTTGTCGGTTCGGCGCCATCGGCTTTAGCGACGCGAACGCCCCCCTGCCCGGCCAGAATCAAGTTGCCATTGCCTGCCGCCGTGACGGACGAAAGCGAAATGCGGTCCGCACGGTTGAACACGCTGAAGGTCACGCCGTCGTCATGGCTGACCACCACGCTGCCGCCGTTGCCGACCACGACAATCGAGCCGTCCTGCAGCAAGGTCGCGCCCGACAACCCAAACTCCAGCGCTCCCCGCGCAGCGTTCAGTTCAACTTGCTCCCAGGTGCTGCCAAAGTCCGTGGAGCGGTACAGATTGCCGCGCAAGCCATAGGCCAGCAGGGTTTGCGCTTGGGCGGTGCCGATCACGCCAAACAGCGAGCCCTCGTAGGGGCCTTCGAGTTTTTCCCAGGTCTGGCCGTCGTCGCTGGAGCGGAACATGCTGCCCTGCTCGCCAACGATGAACAGGCCGGCGTCCTTGATATGGGCAATGGCGTTGAGGTGGTACTGGTCTTCGTTGTCGAGGCGGTCGCTGACGTCGTCCCAGGTCTTGCCGCCGTCGGTGGTTTCGATCAACGCACCGTAGGCGCCGACGGCCAGGCCGTGGTTGGCGTCGTTGAACCACACGTCGAGCAGCGGGGCTTCGCGTTTGAGGTCCTGGTACTGCTGGGTCCAGGTGGCGCCACCGTCGGAACTGGCAAGAATCTGCGCATCGTGGCCCACGGCCCAGCCCTGCTTTTCATCGACGAAAAACACCGCCGTAAGCAACTGCCGGGTGGGGACTTTGGCTTGGGTCCAGGTGCTGCCCTGGTCATCGGAATAGAGGATGTGCCCGCGATCACCGACCGCCACCAGGCGCTTGCCCGCGTGGACTACATCGATCATCAGGCCTTTGGCGGCCTTGGGGGATTCAATCGCAAACGAGGTATCGCTGGCGGCCTGGACGGCTGCCGGTAATACGACAGCGCCAAACAGCGAGAGCGCTGCGGCCAGCATCGCAACCCTGCGTGCGGCGCGTGGGCGGCAAACAACCCAACCCATGACAGGCTCACTCATAGACCTTTCTCCCATTTATTATTGTTATCGCTGCCTTCCGGGGCCTTGAAACCTGCAATCTAGAGCGCCTGGAGGAAGCAGGGGCCATCCTATCGGGCTTTCGAATCGTCTGACAATCGGCGCTACGTTATCTTTTGTTAACTGACCCCGTTTCGACAGCGCCTGAATATAGCTGCATTCGCGGGGGTGATCGCCGGAGCCTCAATGAATTTTTATTCCATCTATTGAAATATGGGAATTTTTATTCCATTAATAGTCTTCCTGAAAACAATAATCCAAAGGACCACGGCGATGCGTGAACTCGGAATCGGCTTGATCGGCACAGGCTTCATGGGGCGCGCCCACGCCCTGGCCTTCAATAACGCCCGCGCGGTATTCGAACTGCCGCTGCACCTCAAGCTGGCTGCACTGGCCGACGCCGACACCGAACGCGCACAACGCTGCGCCAAGGATTGGGGGTTTGCCCAGGCCCATGGCGACTGGCAGGCGTTGATCAATGATCCCAATGTCGACGTGGTGGCCATCACCACGCCCAACCATTTGCACTACCCCATGGCCATGGCCGCCATCGCAGTGGGCAAGGCGGTGTACTGCGAAAAACCCCTGGCCGTGAGCCTGGAACAGGCCGACGCCATGCGCCGCGCCGCCAGTGCTGCGGGCGTGGTGACGCGGGTGGGCTACAACTACCAGCACAACCCGATGATCACCCTGGCACGGCAGATGATTGCCAGCGGCGAGTTGGGCGAGATCATCAGCTTCCAGGGAGAGTTCAGCGAAGATTTCATGGCCGACCCGGCCTCGCCATGGTCGTGGCGTTGTGAAGTGGAACACGCGGGCGGCGCCTTGGCAGACTTGGGCAGTCACTTGCTATCGATGGCGCGCTATCTGGTGGGCGACGTAGTGAGTGTGTGTGCCGACACCCAGACCGTCCACGCCCGGCGACCGGCCGTCAAAGGCAGCACCGACCTTAAATCGATCGCGGTGGATGACCAAGTGCACGCCCTGCTGCGTTTTGCCAATGGCGCACGCGGCACGGTGAGCAGCAGCTGGCTCAAGCAAGGCTACAAGAACCATCTGAGTTTCGAGATCAGCGGGACGAAAGGCACCTTGGCGTTCGATCAAGAGCGCTTGAATGAATTGCAGGTGTGTGGCGTCGGCCAGGACGGGTTCCAGCGTTTGCTCGCTGGCCCTGCCCTGCCCGGTTATGCGGCGTTCAGCCCGGCGGCGGGCCATCAGTTGGGCTACAACGAACTGAAGACGCTGGAGGTGCAGGAGTTGATCCTGGCGCTGGCCGGTCAAGGTGCGGACGGCACGGACTTTGAGGCGGCGTGGGAGGTGGAGCGGTTGGCGACGGCGATTCGCGTGGCGGCCAGAGAAGAACGCTGGGTACAGGTCGAAGAGGTTTAACAGCCCCGAACCTTGTGGTGAGCGGGCTTGCCCCGCGCGAGGCAAGCTCGCTCACCACAAAAAGCAAAGTCTAACGCAGTGCCCTGCGCAGGACTTTGCCGACAGTGGTCTTGGGCAGTTCAGTGGTGCGGAACTCCACGTACCTGGGCACCTTGTACCCCGTCAGGTACTCCCGGCAATGCGCAAGAATCTGCTCCTGGGTCAGGCTCGGGTCCTTGCGCACCACAATGATCTTGACCTTCTCCCCGGTCACACCATCTTCCACCCCAATCGCCGCCACTTCGGCCACACCAGGGTGCAGCGCCACCACGTCCTCGATTTCATTGGGGTATACGTTGAAGCCCGAGACCAGGATCATGTCCTTCTTGCGGTCCACCAGGCGGATATAACCACGCGTGTCCATCACGCCGATATCACCGGTCGACAACCACCCTTCGGCATCCAGCACTTCGGCAGTGGCGTCCGGACGTTTCCAGTAGCCCTGCATCACCTGTGGCCCGCGCACTTGCAGTTCGCCCTGCTCGCCAATCTCAGCCAACTCACCGTCTTCGCGAACAAACCGCACCCAGGTCGAGGGCAATGGCACGCCGATGCTGCCGGTGAATTCCATCTCGCGCATGCGCGCAATGTCGATCGGGCTGATGCTCACCACCGGCGAGCATTCGGTGAGGCCGTAGCCTTCGATGATCGGCAGCCCCGTGACTTCCTTCCAACGCTTGGCCACCGCCGTGTGCGTGGCCATGCCTCCGGCGATCACCATGCGCAGGTCAGAAAAGTCCCGCGCGCAGAACTCCTTATTCTCGAGCAGGCCGTTAAACAAGGTGTTGACCCCGGCTATCCCGTTGAAGCGCTCCTTGCGCAGGATCATCTGCACACGCTTCACGTCCCGTGGGTTGGCGATCAGGATGTTGCGCCCGCCCAGGCACATGAACATCAGGCAGTTCACCGTCAGGGAAAAGATATGGTACAGCGGCAACAAGGTGACGTTGGTTTCCTGCTTGTCCTGGTCCAGTTGGTCACCAACCCAGGCCTTGGCTTGCAGCAGGTTGGCGATGATATTGCGGTGACTGAGCATCACGCCCTTCGCGTCGCCGGTGGTACCGCCGGTGTATTGCAGGAAGGCCAGGTCGTCGAGGTGCATCTGCACCGGGAAATGCGTGAGCGCCCGCCCCTGTTTCAGCACCTGGTTGAAGCGCAGCGAGCCGCGCAGACTGAACGCTGGCACCTGCTTTTGCACGCTACGCAGGATGAAGTTCATCGCCGCGCCTTTGAACGTCCCCAGCAAATCGCCGATGGCCGCGATTACCACACGCTTGACGCTGCTGCCGGTGATGACTTTTTCCAGGGTGTGGGCGAAATTCTCGAAGATCACCACGGTTTCCGCGCCGCTGTCCTTTAGCAGGTGCTTGAGCTCATGGGAGGTGTACAGCGGGTTGACGTTGACCACCACCGCGCCGGCCAGGATCGTACCCAACAGGCAAATCGGATACTGCAAGCAGTTGGGCATCATCAGCGCGACACGATCACCCTTCTTGACGCCCTGCCCCTGCAGCCAGGCGGCAAAGGCATAGCCTTGCACCTGCCAGTCGGCGTAGGTCATTTCGGTGCCGATGCTGACGTACGCCACCCGTTCGCGAAATTTTTCCAGGTGCTCCAGGAACACCTCGCGCAGCGATGGGTAGTGCTCGATAGCGGCGTCGATATCTGCCGGGACGCCGGGCAGGTAAGCGTTCAACCAGATCCGTTCGGTGTGTTCCAGGCTTACAGCGTTCATGGCAGTCTCCTTGTTGTTGTTTTTGATAGAGCTACTTTTCGACGATGGCGGTAATGCCCAGCCCACCCGCCGCGCAGATGGAAATCAGGCCGCGCCCGCCGCCGTTCGCATGGATGATCTTGGCCAACGCCGCCAATTGCCGGCCTCCCGTGGCGGCAAAGGGATGGCCGCAGCCCAGCGAGCCTCCGTTGACGTTCATCTTCGCGCGATCAATGGTGCCCAGGGGCGCCTCCAAGCCAAGACGTTCGCGGCAATAATCCGGGTCTTCCCAGGCCTTGAGCGTGCACAACACCTGGGCGGCAAAGGCTTCGTGGATCTCGAAGAAGTCGAAGTCCTTGAAGCTCAGGCCTTCGCGTTTAAGCATGCGCGGCACGGCGTAGGCCGGGGCCATCAGCAAGCCTTCGGTGCCGTCGACAAAATTCACCGCTGCGGTTTCGCCGGTACGCAGGTAGGCCAGCACTGGCCAGCCGTTGGCGGCGGCCCACTCTTCACTGGCCAGCAGCACCACCGAGGCGCCGTCGGTCAACGGAGTGGAGTTGCCGGCGGTAAGGGTGCCGTTCTGACGGTCGTAGGCTGGAGACAGGCCGGCGAGCTTTTCCAGGCTGGCATCGGCGCGCAGGTTGTTGTCCCTGGCCAGGCCGCGATGGGGGCTGATCAGGTCGTCGAAGAAGCCGCGCTTGTAGGCCGCGTCCAGGCGCTGGTGGCTGGTGAGGGTCAGCTCATCCTGGGCCAGGCGCTTGATCTGCCAGCGCTTGGCCATTTCTTCGCAGTGCTCGCCCATGGACAGGCCGGTGCGCGGCTCGCCGTTGCGTGGCAACAGTGGTTTGAAGAACATCGACGGCCGGACCTTGAGCAACGTTTTCAGCTTGTCGCCCATGCCCTTGGCACGATTGGCGGCGAGCAACGTGTGGCGCAAGGACTCATTGATACCGATGGGCGCGTCAGAGGTGGTGTCGGCACCCCCGGCAATGCCCACCTCGATCTGGCCGAGGGCAATCTTGTTCGCCACCAATAACGCCGCTTCCAGGCCGGTGCCGCAGGCTTGTTGCACATCGTAGGCCGGCGTGTCCGGCGACAAGGTGGTGGACAGCAACGACTCACGCGCCAGGTTGAAATCCCGCGAATGCTTGATCACCGCGCCAGCGGCAAACTCACCGAGGCGTTGGCCGTGCAGGTTGTAGCGGTCGACCAGCCCTTGCAGCGCGGCGACCAGCAGGTCCTGGTTGCTGTCGTGGGCGTACACCGTGTTGGAGCGAGCAAAAGGGATGCGGTTGCCACCGATGATCGCCACGCGACGGACCGGGGCCGGGTTGAAGCTGTAGTCACTCATTCCAGGTTCTCTTTCCAGATGAAAAGGCCACGCATATGGGGTTTGTCACCGGCAAAATTGCGCACTTCGAATTCGCGGCGCGGGCCAGTCACCGGATGGCTCCACAGCGCGACCTGGCCGGGCAGGAAGATCGGCAACTTGAAGTCACAATGAGCCTCGGCCTGGTCCAGGCCACCGGGCGGTTGCTGGGCGGCGAGCGCGTGGCCCAGGGTCCACATGCCATGGGCGATGGCGCGGCGAAAGCCGAACAGTTTGGCGCCGATCACCGAAGTGTGAATCGGGTTGAAATCCCCTGAGACCTTGGCAAAACGTCGGCCCAGGTCGGCGGGCAGCACCCAGCGTTGGGTGCGTAACAAGCTTTCTTCCTGCAGCGGCAACGCGTCACCCCACGGTTCGCCGACCGGGTCCTTGACGTCCCGGCGCAGATACAGGCTGTCGCTTTCCCATACCAGCGTGCCGGCACCGTAGGCACGAGTGGCGATGCTCAACGCCTGGCCCTTGGGATGGGCGACCCAACGCTCGCAATACACCTCAATGCGCAACGCCTGGCCTTCGTGCAAGCGCTGGTGCTGACGGATGCGATTGGCCAGGTGCACCATGCCGCTGGCCGGGTACGGAAAGCTTGGGCGGGTCAGCAGCATCAAGTGCAAAGGGAACGCCAGCACGTGGGGATAGGACAACGGCACGCCCTGTTCGCGGCGAAACCCACAGGCACGGCCATAAGCCGTGATGTCGGCGGCAGACAACGCCACCGCCGAGCACACCAGGCGTTCCGTGGGCAGCACGGGCGCACCGTCGAGCTTGGGTTTGCGCAGGGCACACACGCCATCCAGCAGCAAGCGGGTGCGTGAAGGCGGCGGATCAATGATCTGTGTCACGTAGTCCATGGCTCAGGCTCCCAGCAGGCTTTGGCCGCACACCCGTACGACTTGGCCGTTAACCCCGCCGGACGCCGGATGCGCCAGCCAGGCAATAGTTTCGGCCACGTCGACCGGCTGCCCGCCCTGGGACAGCGAATTCATGCGGCGCCCGGCTTCACGGATCATCAGCGGGATCTTCGCGGTCATCTGGGTTTCGATGAACCCCGGCGCCACCGCATTCACCGTCACCTGCTGCGCCGATGCACGCGGTGCCAGGCCCTGCACCAAGCCGATCACACCGGCCTTGGAGGTGGCGTAATTGCTTTGCCCGAGGTTGCCGGCGATACCAGAAATCGACGAGACACAAACAATTCGACCTCCCGGTTTGAGGCCTTGGCTATCCAATAAGGCATTGCTCAGTAGCAACGGCGCTTCGAGGTTCACCGCCAGCACGCTGCGCCAGGCGGCCTCGGTCATTTTGGCGATGGTCTTGTCGCGGGTGATCCCTGCGTTGTGCACCACCACGTCAAAGGCGCCGTATTGGCTGACGTGGGCTTGCAGCAGTGCGGGCGCGTCCGGCGCGGTGATGTCCAGGGGCAGCGCCGAACCTTCGACGCTGTCCGCCGCCTGTTGCAACGCCGTCTGGGCCTGGGGCACATCCACGCACACCACATGGGCGCCGTCCCGCGCCAATACCTGGGCAATCGCCAGGCCGATGCCACGGGAGGCGCCGGTGACCAGGGCGCGACGGCCAGCGAAGGGTTTGTCCCAATTGACCGTGACGTGGCCGTCCACCGGTTTCTCCAGGCGCACCACTTGCCCCGACACATAGGCCGAACGGCGCGACAGGAAGAAACGCAAGCTGCTGTCCAGTGCGTCTTCGGCACCCGGCGCCACGTAGATCAACTGCACAGTAATCGCCCGGCGCAGCTCCTTGGCCAGCGAGCGCACCAACCCTTCGAGGGCACGCTGGGCAATGGCTTGGGGCAAATCCTGGCAATGCTCCGGCGCGGTGCCGAGCACCACGACGCGGCCATGGTGGCCAAGACGCTTGGCGTTGGCGTGAAAGAACACATACAGCGCGTCCAACTGTTGCAGGTCGGCCACGGCGCTGGCGTCAAACACCGCGCCCTGCACTTTCACCGTAGATGGCGCCTTGAGCGTCGCCGGGGTGGCAGCAACGGTATCGGTGGCCGCGAAAATCCGCTGCACCTCGGCGGCCAGGCGCCCTGCCCCGGCGATGATCACCGGGTTGACCAAGCCCTGCTGGCCGCTGCGGTAGCGTTGCAGTGGCAGGGGCTGCGGCAAGCCGATGGCTTGGGCCAGGCGACGGCCCCAAGGGGAATTGACGAAGGAAAGGTAGCTGTCACTCATTGATAGATTCACTCACAACACGGTGTTGGCTAATTGACCGAGGCGTTTTCGCTTTGGCTGGTGCGACGTTTCGCCGTCGGCTCCAGCGCTTGCTTGCGCTGCTGCAACGCCTCCAGCAAGCCGAAGTCCTGCGGAAAGTCATCCACTTGGATGCCGTGGTCGGCGTATTCCACGTAACGGCCGAGCAAGGTGTCTTCGTCATCGCTGATCAAGTCCAGCGCCCGCGCCTTGACGCGCCAGGCGGTGAAGGCCGTGGCGGAGATCGGCATCGGTTCGATCAGGCCCTGCTTCACGGCGGGCTTGAGCCGGGCGTCGATCAGCTCGACCTGCGGCAGCAGGCGGAAACCCAGTTCGCCGTAGGCCAACTTGTCAATTTCTGGACGTGGGATGTAGGAGTTGGCCAACAACCGGTCGCGGGTTTCGCCCGGTGTCTGCACCACGTCCGCCACTTGGGCCAGCAGACGGTCCGACGGTTTGCGCAGTGGGATCCCGAACGGGAAGGTCAGGCCACGTAGCACCGCCGCAGCGGGTTTCGAGGGGTAGTTATCAAGCACTTCCGCCAGCGCTTCGTGGGCCCGCAGCAATGCATCCTGCGCCGCCCAGTGCACCAACGGCAGATCCGCCTGGGGCCGGCCGTCGTCCTCAAACCGCTTGAGTACGCAGGACAGGATGTACAGCTGCGACAGAATATCCCCCAGGCGCCCGGTGATACTTTCCTTGCGCTTGAGGGCTCCGCCCAGCACGCCCATGGAAATATCCGAAATCAGCGCGAGTACCACTGACAGACGATTGGCCTGGCGGTAGTAGGACGCCAGCGCGGGGTCGGTCTTGGCCGGAACGGAAATCAACCGCCCGCCTGTCAGGGAATGCACCGCCGCTCGTACGGTATTGGCCAGCACAAAGCTCACATGGCCAAACATGGCACTGTCGAAGGCTTCCAGCGCTCTACGTTGGTCAGGGTTACGCGCTGCTTCCATTTCGCGGAACACATAAGGATGGCAACGGATCAGGCCCTGGCCAAAGATGATCAGGCAGCGCGTCATGATGTTCGCGCCTTCCACGGTGATGGCGATGGGGCTTTGCTGATAGGCACGGGCCAGGAAGTTGTTGGGGCCCATGCAGATGCCCTTGCCGGCAACGATGTCCATGCCGTCATTGACGATGATCCGCGCGCGCTCGGTGACGTGGTACTTGGCGATCGCCGAGATCACCGAGGGTTTCTCACCCGCGTCCAGGGACGCCACCGACACCTTGCGCACCGCATCGCAGGCATACAGATGCCCGGCCATGCGCGCCAAGGGTGCCTGCACGCCTTCGAATTTGCCGATGGGCAGGCCGAACTGTTTGCGCATCGCGGCATAGGCGGTGGTGCCGCGCACCGCCACCTTGCCCAGGCCGACGTTGGCCGACGGCAAGGAAATTGCGCGACCGGCGGCCAGGCATTCCATCAACATGCGCCAGCCGTTGCCGACTTGCTCGCGGCCGCCGATCACCCACTCCAGCGGAATGAACACATCCTTGCCGGTGGTAGGACCGTTCTGGAAGACGGCATTCAGCGGCCAATGCCGGCGGCCACTGTTGACGCCGGGATGGGAGGTTGGGATCAGTGCGCAGGTGATACCGAGTGAACCCGGAGCGCCGAGCAAGCCATCCGGATCTTCTGCGCGGAACGCCAGGCCGAGCACCGTGGCAATCGGGCCGAGGGTGATGTAGCGCTTGTCCCAGGTCACGCGAAAGCCCAGCACTTCCTCACCTTCATGGGTGCCTTTGCAGACGATGCCCAGGTCAGGAATCGCCCCGGCATCGGAGCCGGCATACGGGCTGGTCAGGGCAAAGCATGGAATGTCTTCACCTCGCGCCAGGCGCGGCAGGTAGTAGTTGCGCTGGGCATCGGTGCCGTAGTGAAGCAGCAGTTCGGCCGGGCCGAGGGAGTTGGGCACCATCACCGAAATGGCGGCCGCCGAGCAGCGCGTCGACAGCTTCATCACCACCTGCGAGTGCGCGTAGTGGGAGAAGCCTTTGCCGCCGTATTGCTTGGGAATGATCATGCCGAGGAACCCGGCATCCTTGGTGTACTGCCAGCCTTCGGGCGACATGTCCTGCCAGACCTGGGTGGTTTCCCAGTCATTGGCGATGTCGCACAGGGTTTCGACTTCGTTGTCGAGGAAGGCTTGTTCCTCTGCGCTCAGGCTGGCCGGTGCGGCTTGCAGCAGACGCTGCCAATTGGGCTTGCCGCTGAACAGCTCGGCGTCCCACCACACGGTGCCGGACTCGATGGCGGCGCGTTCGGTGTCAGACATCGCCGGCATGATCGTACGAAACAGGCCCAAAGCCCTGCTGGTCAGCAAGGTGCGGCGCAGGGGTTTGATAGTCATCAGCAACGCGGGCGCCACCACCAGTATCGCCGCGACTGTGGCGCCGAAACCGGCCACGACGTTGAACAGGTAACCCGCTGCCAGCCAGATCAGGCCTGCGGCCAACCACAGGGTGGCGACAGCTTGTCGATATGCCAGGGCGATCGCTGCTGCGAAACCCACCAGTAACCAGATAACCATGGAGATACCTCGATTCGATTCAGGGTACGGCCTACGTGCGCCAGGTCGGATGACATGCGGCGTAACGCCACACTACAAAATTCGAAAACTATATTCAAATTTTGTTTTGAAATTATTATTTAATGCCTGGGTGAAAAAATGGCGGCTGAGCGAGCCGCCTGGTCAATCCGTCACAAAAGGGGAATACCGCCTTGAAACATCAGAACGTATAGGTGGCCGACAGGCTGACGACATCACCGGACGCATTCACCTTGCCGTCGAGGCGCGCGGCCCCCAGCCGGTCGACGTTCTGGGTCTTCAACTTGACCGTCTGAACGAACTGGTGGGAATAGGCAACGTCGAGGGTCAGGCCCTCAATTGCCTTCACGTCGTACCCGGCACCGAGGGACACAAAGGTGCGATCACCATCCGGGATGCGCGGGTCACGGGTGGAATTGCGGGTTGGCGTCTGGTCAATGGCCACACCCGCGCGCAAGGTCAGTTCATCGGTCGCACGGAAGTCGCCACCGAGGGAGTACATCCAGGTGTCCCTGTAGTTGTAGGGAATAGACACGATGGTGATGTCCCCCGACTTGAGTGTCAGGTCCTTGAACGAGGACCACTGCGTCCAGACCACACTCGCGCCCAGGGTGAACCGATCATTGAACTGGTGCACCCAGTCCAAACCTGCGGTGGCAGGGATATCCAACCGGGTGCTGGCATGGGCACCGTCCGGAAACAGCTCAAGCCCCGGATAGGCCGTGCCCACCAGCGTACCGCTGCCGCCGAAGGGGCTTGGTTGGGTCATGAGATTGTAGGAAAACTTATCGGCATGGATGTTGTACTTGCCGGTCATCTTGTTCTTGATCCTGGCGTGGTAGTTCAACCCCAGTGTGTCTTTTTCCGTGGGTTTCCACACCACACCGGTAAACCAGCCGGCTGACACATTGTCGACCTTGACCCGCATCAGCGCGCCGCCGACGTCCGACGGGAAAGCAATACCGCCCAGTTCAGAGTCCGATACCGCCGCCGCCGACAACAAGTCGATGTTCTGGCTGACGAACCCCTTGCTGTGCTGGACGATCACCCCACCGCCAACGGAAAACTGGTCGTTGACCTTGAACGACAGCGCACCGGTCAAACCCACGGTTTCGATTTTGGTGTCTACTGCAAACCCACGCAGTTTCGAATCCTGGTCCCAGGTGGAACGCATGCCCTGGGGCACGACCTGGCTCAGGCCGAAAGCAAACCGGTCGCCCAACGGCATCACCATGAAGCCTGTGGGCAGCCAGGCAGAAAATCCCCCTTGGCCACCGTCATTGTTGTTAACGGTCGTCGCTGTGGAATCAGGAAAGCCACTGTCGTCCAGCGGCGTGCTGGAAATCGGCTTGCCTGCGTAATCATAGGCGTCGCCTTTGTACTTGATCTTGATGCGCGCGTAATCGACCGTGAACTGCGCAACGTTACGGTCGATGAAGGCCATGGCGGCCGGGTTGTTATACGCCGAACTCGGATCGTTCTTGAACAGCGAACCGCCCGCGAAGGCCCTGCCCCAGCCGGGGGCACCATAGGTCGGGGTGGAGAAACCGCCGGCCTGCACAGGTGCGGCCACCATCCATCCGCCCATTAACGCCAGGCCCAGCAGCACTTCAATCTGTCGTTTATTTAACTTCACACGGCACCTCTACTGCGCTCTCAATCAGCCAGCCGCAACAGACGCCTCATGGGAGGCGCCTGCCTTTTAACGGGCGCTCAGCCCCTTGTATTCACGCCATCCTCAAGGAACAACGGTGAACGCTGGCGTTGGCTTGACGCTCAGGCTTACCACGGTGCAGTTGCCTGCCAGGGATTGATTGGTAGCCGTCAACACACCACCGCTGTAGTTGGCGGTGATAGTGGAAGCACCACAATTGGAGACGGGGTACAGAATCGAACCCGCGATGGTGTATCCGACGTTGGTCACCGAACCTGCGGTAGCACCGGTCGAGGTCAACGTCCATGGCAAGCCGGTGATCTTGGGCAGGCTGCACAGCCCACCCCCCGTGATGGCAACGTCAGTGATTTTGGCAACGCCCGCGGCGTCGACATTACCGGTGAAAGTCGCCCCGCAATTGACTGCGGCCTGGTAGGAGGATGGCGATTTCACCGAGATCGTGCCGGGTGCGGTGAAGTGGGTGTTTACAGGGGTGATGCTGTAGGCATTGGCCATGGAGGCGGCCCCCATCAGAACAGCCAAGGCAGACAACGACACGACAGTTTTAAAGTTCATCATTGTTATTCCTCACGTAGAAAGGCGAGTTAGTCGCCAGGGACAATGACCATGACTGAGGAGTTGAGGTGAAACAGCAGAACTCCTCGATCCGGCCAAACTTCACATCAATGACCGATACCGATGAGCGGGGAACCTTGTAGGAAATTGCATAGTTAGCGTTCATCCCTTCAAATTGTTTTTGTTCGGGTAGAACAACTTTCCTGCAACTAAGCAGGCGCCGGAATAGGACTAATCCGAGCGAGTGAAAACATCGATTTATTAGGAAATAATGACGGAACCAGGCGGGGGTCGTGAGTACTTGCGAGGGATGATGAAGTGGGAGGTTGAAGGTGCTTCAGTAAAAATCGAAACGGGTCGCACAGGCGACCCGTCGATGCGGTAAACGCGTGAAACAGCAGAAAGATGCGCTGACTGGCTGCTCCACTACCGCATACATTAGAACTTGTAAGTGGCGGACAGGCTGACAACCTCACCTTTGCTGTCGACTTTACCATCCAGGCGCGCAGCGCCCAGGCGGTCGACGTTGACGGTTTTGAGCTTCACCTGCTCGACAAACTGCCGAGAGTAGGCACCGTCGATACTCAAGCCGGGTATGGCCTTGATATCGTAGCCAAAGCCGAGAGAAGCGAAGTAACGATCGCCGTCGGGGATACGTGGGTCACGCGTGGAATTGCGGGTGGGAGTCTGGTCATAGGCAACACCGGCGCGCAGGGTGAAGTCATCGGTAAGCTTATAGTCGCCCCCTAGGGAATACATCATGACGTCCCTGTACTTGTAGGGGATCGACACGATGGTATTGCCATCGGACTTCAGGGTCAGCGCCTTGAATGACGACCATTGGGTCCACAGCACACTGGCGCCCAGGCTGAATCGGTCGTTGAACACATGCACCCAGTCGATGGCGGCGGTGGCCGGAATGTCCAGCTGGGTGGATGCGTTGGCGCCGTCCGGAAACAGTTTGAGGCCGGGGTAAGCACGCTCGACCAGCGTCAAGCCATCCCCTCCGGCATCGGTCATCAGCAACCTGCTGCCTGGATCAGCATAGATGTTGTATTTGCCCTCCATTTTGTTCTTGATTTTGGCGTGGTAGTTGAAACCCAGCGTGTCTTGCAAAGTGGGTTTCCAGGCCAGGCCGGCAAACCAGCCCACCGAGGTGTTATCGACCTTGACCCGCATCAGCGACTGCCCTACCCCCGATGGGAACGGGATGCCGAGACCACCCAGCCCCGGCGAGACCGCCGCCGCCGCATACAGGTCGACGTTCTGGCTCACGAAGCCTGTGCTGTGCTGAACAATGGCACCTGCACCAATAGAAAACTGGTCATTGACCTTGAACGACAGCGAGCCGGTCAAACCGACGGTTTCAATTTTGGTGTCAACGGCGAAGTCACGGCCTTTCCAGTCCTGGTCCCACGTGGATTTCATGCCCTGCGGGACGACCTGACTCAAGCCAAAACTGAAGCGATCGTTGATAGGTATCACCAAGAAGCCAGTGGGCACCCAAGCCGTAAAGCCGGCTTCACCCCCATTGCCTTCACGCGGCGTGGAGGTCACACCGCCGAATTCGTCCATGACCCCGGTGGACGTCGGGTCCCCTTTGTAGTCATAGGCATTTCCCTTGAACTTGATATTGATACGCGCATAGATAACGTTCTGCTGCGCGATGGTTTGGTCAATGAACGCCATGGCGGCCGGGTTGTTGTAGGCTGAAGAAGGGTCATTCTTGAACAGTGAACCACCGCCAAACGCACGGCCCCAGCCTTGCGCGCCAAATGTAGGAGTCGAGTACCCGCCAGCCTGAACGGGCCCGGCTGCGACCATAAACCCGCTCAACAACGCCAGGCCAAGTAACGCCTGGGCCTGTTGTTTCTTATTATTCATGCTCCACTCCTTATTATTTTTATCCACCACAGCCGGAATCACCGCCTTGGCTTGCCTTAACAAGTGCCCTTTGCAGGGCACTTGCGTTTCAACGTGTGATCATCACGTCAAGCGCACGCCTATCAAGGGTTGACAGTGAGCGTTGGGGTTGGCGTCGCGTTCAGCGCAGTGATTTTGCAACTGCCGACGGTTTGTGCCGATGGAACAGTAATGGTGTGGTTGCTGTTGTTGTAGACCACATTGATGGTGGCTGGAGCGCTTGCGCAGTTGCTGACGATCTTGAAGTTCACGCCTGAAACAGTGCCTGCAAAGGTGTCAGGCCCGGTGGCGGTGGAGGCGGTCAAGGTCCATGGCAAACCCAGCAACACTGGCACACCGCAAAGTGGGTTGGAGCCGCTCACAGTGGCGCCGGTGATCGAAGCGTTGGCACCACTCGCAGCCACGCTGCCGGTAAAGACGATGGTGCAAGCCACGGGCGCCCCGAACGACGCAGGCGATGTAACAGTGATAGCACCTGCGGGCGTGGTGAAACCCGCGCCAGGAGGAGAAATGGTAGCGGCATTCACCATGGAAGCAGCACCCATGCAAACAGTCAAAGCAGTCAACGACACGAGAGTTTTCAAGCTTTTCATTGTTTTTCCTCACATGTTATGGCGAATTCATTTCGCCAGGGGTAATGGCCATGATCGAGAGGTCACGGTGAAACTGCAGAACTTCCCTTTCCAGCCAAATCTCAATTCAATTACCGCAATAAAATCAGGTGGTTACTCAACAAACTTAAAGTTAGGTGGCATCTTGATAGATACCGTCTTGATCGTGCAGTCGTCGCCGATTGGTACATTGGCGGCCTCCAACTTGCCGGTGGCGTTATCCCAGGTGCCATCGGCGGTAGAAGGACCGCACTTGCCGCCCAAACCAAAGGCGTGGACATCCACGCTGATCTTCGACATGGAACCGCTCTTGGTGTCTTTGGCGACCAATACCCACGGCAGGTTGATGGCTTCGACCCGACGGCACTTGAGGCCGCCGTCGAATTCGACTTTGTCGACATTCACCGATAAACCATCCGCCGCCACTTTGCCGGCGACCTTGATGGTGCAATCGGCACTGATCAGTGCGCCTTTGGAAAAGCTGATGGGACCTTGGGCGGTGAATGCACTGCCGGCGGGTTCGATGCGCGCTGCCTGGGCCTGGTGATAGGCAATAAGGCCCAGCGCAGCCAATACGATATGGGTGGTGAACTTGGCAGGTGCTTGCATGGTGTACGTCCTTCCCTTTAATTATTTTTGTTCGGGGCAAACAACTTTCGGGTTATTGATTTGTAAACTTGCGGGCGATAGAGACCTGCGCGGCACGCAGGCCCCGAGTACGCACACGGTATGGCGTGAACTTAAAAAGGCTTAGCGCTGTTGCTGTACTTCTCCAGGTACTTCAAGCGTTGTGAGGGCTGAAGATTGGTCAGCGTAATATCTCCCGCATAATGATTCAGCACACGATGGTCCATGCGCCGCCGCCACAAATAAGGCACATAGGCCCAGACAATCATACTGGCGTAGCCATAAGGAAGTTGCGGCGATTCATCAAAATGACGCAACGACTGATAACTACGAGTGGGGTTGGCATGGTGATCGGAGTGCCGTTGTAATTGAAACAGGAAGATATTGGTAACAATCCGATTGCTGTTCCAGGAATGCCGGGGCGAGCAACGTTCATAACGACCATTGGGCAACTTCTGACGTTTAAGTCCGTAGTGTTCTACATAGTTCACGACTTCCAGCAGCGAAAACCCGTAGATGCCTTGGATAATCAGGAACGGAATCACTGCCGCTCCCAGCCAGGCGATCATCGCGCCCCACAGCACCACGCTGTACATCCAGGCACTGAGCACGCCGTTCTGCCAATGCCAGGCCGGCAGGCCGAGCTTGCGCAGGCGTTCGCGCTCCAGGTTCCACGCTGAGCGGGCACTGAACCACACCGAGCGCGGCAGAAAGGCCCAGAAGCTCTCCCCCAGCCGCGAACTGGCCGGATCTTCCGGCGTGGCGACACGGACGTGGTGGCCACGGTTGTGCTCGGTGTAGAAGTGACCGTAGAAGGTCGGGGCCAAGGTGACTTTGGCCAGGAACACCTCCAGCGCATTGGGTTTGTGGCCCAGTTCATGGGCGGTGTTGATCGCGATGCCGGTGGCGGCGCCCGTCGACATGGCCATGCCCAGGTAAGTGAACCAGCTCACTTCGCCATGCAACTGGGTGCGTGCGGTGATGTAGCTGGCCGCATGGGACAGCCAGCTCGACGGCTCCAGGTTCGCGACAGCCTGCAACAGCCCACCCTCGATGATCCAGTCGATACCGCCGGCAGCCAGCCAACCGGTGATCACCACCGACGAGATCACAAACACCACGCCGGTGTAGACGATCCAGCGGTAGTAGCTTTGCGATTCAAGGTGGCTGACGGCGGATTCGGGCGGGTTGCTCACGTCTTCACCGAGCAGGCCGTCGATCAGTGGGATCAGGCCGAAGATCACTAATACGCCGACCCACCAGAGTTGCTGCACACCGGTGGTGATGGCCAGGGCGCCGGACAACAAAGGCGTGGCCAAGGGCATGATGCCCAACCACCACAGGTGGCGCTTGCCGTCGGTCCAGGTGCTTGGAGCTGCCAGTGTCTGGTTCATGGCAGCCTCCGTTGCTGGGCAGTGCAAAACAGGTTCAGGGAGCGTTGAATGCTCCAGGAAATCAACCATGCGATAAAAGACGTTTTTTTCATTTTTATTCGCTCTTAGGCATTTCAAAAATCATTTCAAAATAAACATTGAAATATTTTTTTAAAGAAATAGCGCGGAATCGTTAGGTCGTCAACTACTTTTTCGAGGCCTTTTTTACGTGACCGGACAGTCTCTTTTTCAGCCGCTGGGTCAGGTCTCTAGGCCAAGCATTTCGGACGGTACAACCCGCAGTGAGTGCCACGATTATTTGCTTGCCAACGCAAACGGCGGATGCAGGATTGCAGCGCTTTGCGCTGGCCGCGCACGCTTGGCCAGGTGGTGCACCGCCTCCACCACCCGCGCGGTGGCGGTGATCGGCAGCATGTGCCCGCGCCCCTCCACCACCTGCAGCTTCAGGCCCGGAACCTTGTCGGCCAGGGCCTGGCCGTGCTTGCGAAAGTCCAGGACCTTGTCCTGCGCGCCATAGATCAGGCTGATGGGCAGCGTCAGTTGCGGGTAGCGCTTGACCATGCCCGGTAGGACATCATTGACCAGGGCGATCTCGCTGGACGCGGCATAGAAGTTGTCGGGGCGCATGCCCAGCAGCCCCCCGCCACGGGTGGCGAAATCGTCAGGGGCACTGTCCGGTGCGAACACGCCTTTGACCACCGCGCCGCGCGTCAACAGGCCAATCGGCACCGTGAGGGTGTGAGACACCCAGCGCCGCAGCCAGGCCGGTCGCACCGCCAGTGACCAGAACACCACGGGCAAAGTCGGTTGTGGATGGGTCAGTGGCGCCACCAACACCAACCCCGACACTGCGTGGGGATGGTCGAGGGCCAGCGCCAGGGAAATCGCACCACCCAGGGAATGCCCCAGCACCACAGGTTTATCCAGGCCCAGCGTCTCGATAAAGGCCGCCACTTGCCGCGCCTGGGCCGGCAGGTCCGCAGCGGTGCCTTTATGGCGTGTGGAATAACCCGATCCAGGGCGGTCGAGCGTGATGACACGGAACTGCTCACGCAATTGTCCGGACAAGGCATACGTCAGGTTGCGACTACTGCCCATCAGGCCGTGAATCATCACCAACGGCGGGCCCTTGCCCTCTTCGTAATAATGAAAGCGCTCGCCATTCACCTCCACAAAGCGCCCATTGTTCGGAACGGCGGCTTCAATACTTCGCGTCATCCACGCGCTGAATCCCCACAAAACGGCGCTTGCGCCTATCAATACAGCCGCAGCGATAACCCATTCAACAGCCATAGCTCGGTCCTCTGCATCCCTGCGGCTGGCGACCCGACCGGAATTGATCAAGGCCTCAGCCATCGTCCACACCCTGGACCTGAACGTCGTGCCTGTCCGTCGGACAAGTCGCACATGAGGAACCTGGGACTAGCGTAGGCGATATTTTCAGGTAGATTATTTAAAATCTTTTTTAAAATAAGTAATTCAATTTTTCTTTGCAATGGTGTTCTATCTAAAAGACACAACAAGAAAAGGAGCACACCCGATGCCCATGAAGGAATGCTTATGAATGCCCAGAGCGACTCAATCGACATCGCCATCATCGGCTCTGGCTTTGCCGGCCTGTGCATGGCGATCAAGCTCAAGGAGGCCGGGTTCACTGACTTCTTTATCGCCGAGCAGGCCGACACCCTCGGCGGCACCTGGCGTGACAACCACTACCCCGGCTGCGCCTGTGATGTGCAGTCCCACGTGTATTCGTTTTCCTTCGCGCCCAACCCGGACTGGACTCGCCAGTTCGCGCCGCAAGCGGAGATCCGCGCTTACCTGGAGCAATGCGCCACGCGTTTCGGGCTGGCGCCCTACTTGCGTTTCGGCATGGGCCTTGAGCGGGCGGTCTTCGATGAGCAACACCAGCGCTGGCAATTGCGCTTCAGCGATGGTCGCCAGGTCAGTGCACGGGTGCTGGTCTCGGGCATGGGCGGCCTGTCGCGCCCGGCGCTGCCGGATATTCCGGGGCTCGACAGTTTCAAGGGCAAGCGCTTCCACTCACAGCAGTGGGACCACGACTATTCCTTGAAGGGCAAGCGGGTGGCAGTGATCGGCACCGGCGCCAGCGCCATTCAGTTTGTGCCGCAGATTGCGCCGCAGGTGGCTCACCTGGACCTGTTCCAACGCACTCCACCCTGGATCATGCCCAAGCCCGACCGGGCGATCTCGCCTTTCGAACGCTGGCTGTTCAAGCACCTTCCCTTCACCCAACGCCTGGTGCGTAGCGCTTTTTATTGGGCGTTGGAAGGTCGCGTGGTCGGCTTTGCCCTGCACCCACGGCTGATGAAAATGGTGCAGAAAATCGCCCTGCGCCACCTGCACAAACAAGTGGCGCGCCCTTCCCTGCGCAAGACCCTGACCCCGGACTACACCATCGGCTGCAAGCGCGTGCTGATCTCCAATGACTACTACCCCGCGCTGTCGCGCAGCAACGTCGAGGTGGTCACCGACAACGTGCTGCGCATCGAAGCTGACGGGGTGATCACCGCCGACGGTATCAAGCACCCGGCCGACTGCCTGATCTTCGGCACCGGCTTCCAGGCCACCGATCCCCTGCCCCGCGACTGCATCATCGGCCGCGGCGGCGTCGACCTGATGGACACCTGGCAAGACGGCGCCCATGCCTACAAGGGCACCACGGTGCCCGGCTATCCCAACCTGTTCCTGATCGTTGGCCCCAACACCGGCCTGGGGCATAACTCGATGATCCTGATGATCGAAGCCCAGGTGACCTACATCCTCGATGCACTCAAGCAAATGCAGCGGCATCGCATCGCCAGTGTGGACGTCAAACCCAGCGTGGAAAGCGCCTTCAACCAACAGTTGCAAGACAAGCTCAAGCGCACCATCTGGAATACCGGCGGTTGCCAGAGCTGGTACCTCGACCCTCGCACTGGCAAGAACACCACGTTGTGGCCCGGCTCGACTTGGCGCTTCAAGCAGGTCACGCGCCAGTTTGCGCTCAAGGATTACGTGGCCAGCCTGGTGCCGATCAATGCGCCCGACCGCCCTGTGCCGGCCGCCCATTCCGCTGCCGAAGGGAGCCTGTCATGAAGTCATTCAACGGCCGCGTGGCGGCCATTACCGGCGCGGCGTCGGGCATGGGTCGCGCGTTGGCATTAGCCTTGGCACGGGAAGGTTGCCACCTGGCACTGGCGGACAAAAACAGCCAGGGGCTGGAACAGACGTCGGCGCTGATCAAAACGTCGACCCTGGCGCCTGTGTTGATCACCACCCAGGTACTGGATGTGTCCGATCGCCAGGCCATGGAGGACTGGGCTGCACGCTGCGCGGCCGATCACGGACAGGTCAATCTGGTGTTCAACAATGCCGGGGTGGCCCTGTCGAGCACCGTGGAGGGTGTGGACTACGCCGACCTGGAATGGATCGTCGGCATCAACTTCTGGGGCGTGGTCTACGGCACCAAGGCGTTTCTGCCGTACCTGAAAGCCGCAGGCGATGGCCATATCATCAACACCTCCAGCGTGTTCGGCCTGTTTGCCCAACCAGGCATGAGCGGCTACAACGCCACCAAGTTTGCCGTGCGCGGCTTTACCGAATCCCTGCGCCAGGAGCTGGACCTGCAACGCTGCGGTGTATCGGCCACTTGCGTGCACCCTGGCGGTATTCGCACCGATATCTGCCGCAGCAGCCGTATCGACGCGAACATGACGGGGTTCCTGATCCACAGCGAACAGCAAGCCCGCGCCGACTTCGAAAAGCTGTTCATCACCGACGCCGACCAGGCCGCCAAAGTGATCCTGCACGGTGTACGCAAAAACAAGCGCCGTGTGCTGATCGGCCGCGACGCGTATTGCCTCGACCTGCTCGCCCGCTGCCTGCCGGCGGCCTATCAAGCCCTGGTGGTGTTTGCCAGCAAACGCATGGCGCCAAAACCCCGCACGCCGGTACTTGAACCCAACGACGAGCCCCGCCTCTGAACAGGAGCACGCACCATGTTGCCGATCCGCCGTGACATCCGTTTCGCCCTGCCCGCCGAGCGCATCAAGGACTGGCATGAACAGGGTCCGTTCATCACGCACTTCTTCAATGCCCTGTCGCTGCTGTTCCCTCAAGGCGAGCTGTTTTTCATGGACAGCGTGCGCCACTACCGCCAACGCATCGACGACCCCGCGCTGAAGAAAGAGATCCAGGGTTTTATTGGCCAGGAGGCGATGCACAGCCGCGAACACGTGGCCTACAACGATTTGCTGCAAGCCGCCGGCTTACCCGCGCACACCCTGGACCGTCGACTGAAATTCATCCTCGACCTGCAGAAAAAACACCTGCCGGCATCCTTCAACCTGGCCGTGACCATTGCCCTTGAACACTACACCGCGATGCTGGCCGAAATCCTGTTGAGCGACCCGTCCCGCTTCGGCGAGTCACTCAAGGGCTACCAACAGATGTGGTACTGGCATGCCCTTGAGGAAACCGAACATAAGGCGGTGGCCTTTGATGTCTGGAACACGGTGATCAAGCCCGGACCCAAGCGCTATTTGCTGCGCACCGGGACCATGCTCACCACCACCGTGTTTTTCTGGCTGGTGGTGTTCGATTTCCACCTGCGCCTGCTGATCGCCGACCGCAAATCCGGCGGGCACCTGAAAGGCTTCTGGCGCATGCTGAAATTTCTGTATGGGCCCAAGGGCGTGTTCCCACGGATGGCGGTGCCGTGGCTGCATTACTTCAAACCCGGCTTTCACCCCTGGGATCATGACAACCGTGTGCGCCTGGCCGCAATTGACGACCTGATCGAGGAGATCGAGCAGACCCAACGCGGGTATTAGGCTTGCGCCAAGGCGGCGCGTTCACGCACAAAACCTTCCAACTGATCGCCCGGCAGTGCCTTGCTGAAATACCAGCCCTGGATGATCAATTCGGCGCCGGTATTCAGGAAGGCCAACTGCTCGGCGGTCTCCACCCCTTCCACCACCACGCCCAGGTTCAGCGCCTCACAGAAGCGCAGCATGCCGGTCATGACCTGGGCGCCCTTGGGATCGTGCTGGGCCACCACGAAACTGCGGTCGATCTTGATGAAGTCCACCGGAAACTGATGCAGGTAACTCAAGGCCGAAAACCCGGTGCCAAAGTCATCGATATAGACCTTGGCGCCAATGGCCTGCAGCTTCTGGATGGTCTGGCGCGTGACCTGGATATCGCTGACCAGCGCGTCTTCGGTGATTTCCACCGAGACCTGCCCGTGGGCCTGGGCCAGGATTTCCACAAGGCGCTCGCCATAGGCGGCGTCGGTCAGGGTCGCGCTGGAAATATTGATGGTCATCGGCAAGGCAAAGCCGAGTTTCTGCCACTTCTGGTATTGGCGGACCGCCTGGGACGCTACCCACACATCCACATCCGGCATCAACCGCGCCTGGGCCAGCCATTGCAGGAACTCCCACGGCGAATGCACCTTGCCCTCGGCATCACGGGCACGCATGAGGGCTTCACAACCGGTGCACAGGCCGGTGCGGGTCGATATCTGCGGCTGGAATTCGAGGTAGAACTCGTAGTCACTGATTTGCTGGATGCGGCTCAACTCATTGGCCTGGCGTGCCAGGGTCTTGTGGGACGCGAGCACCGGATCCAGTTCACGCAGCCGGCCCTTTTCTTCAAGACCCCGGAAGGTCATGTCCAGGGACTTGAGGTAGACCGTGCCCCCTTCGGTAGCCTGGCGATGAATCGCGCGCACATAGGGCGCGTACACCAAAGTGCCCAGGCCCAGCAGCGTCAGTTGCAGCGCCACTGCCGCGAGGTCGCCATGGGTACTCAGGTAGGCATTGAGCAGCACAGGCGCCGTTAACGGAACGCTGACCACCGCCGGCGACACCCAGCCCATCTGCACCACCGCCAACGCCACCATGGCATTCAACGCAGGCACGATCAGAAACGGGATGAACAAGCGCGGGTTGAGGATGATCGGCAAACCGAACAACAACACCTCACTGACGTTGAACAGTGACAGCGGCAGGCTTGCCACCGCCAACAAACGCATGGACTGGCTTTTGGAGAACAGCAGGATCGCCAGTAACAGGCACAACGCGCCGCCGGAACCTCCGATAAACGCAAAGCTGCCCAACAGGCCGCTGTTCAACATGTACTTGATCGGCTCGCCCGCCGCCAACGCCGTACCGTTAAGCACCACCGCCTGGTCCAGCACATCGAACAGCGGTTGCATGGCGTACACGCCGTGAATGCCGAAAAACCACAACAACGAATTCATCAGGGTCACGAACAGCCCGCTACCGTAGGGCGATTGCAGGGCATCGAGTACTTGGGGGCCCTGCAGTTGCGCCACATAAGGCACCTGCAACAGCAAGGACAGTACCACCACCAATCCCAGAGCGGTGATGGCGCCCGGCACCACCATATTGATCGTGCCCCGCAGGTTATGGCCTACCAAGTCTTCGTTGACCAACCGGGTCCAGCGGTGACGGTGCAGCCAGGCAATCGCCGGCACGTTCAACAGCGGCGAGGCAATTGCGATAAACAGTACAAAGGTTGCCGAAGCGCGGGGATATTCACGCAGGATAAACGTCGCCACCACCACATGGGCCAGGCACAGGAACGCCACCGGTAGTTGCGGCAGGCGATACTGGATTGCCAGCATGTAACCGATGGACGCCGCCACCAACAGCGGGATCACAGAGCTGATTTGATTGTGCAGGCCCGCGAGAAATGCCACTACTTGCGGATCGAAACCCAGCACCCGTGCGCATTCCGACAGGATCAGGAAGCCGGCAGACACCAACAGGCATGGCAGGATCCACAACAAACCTTCGCGGATCGCTCGAAGAGACTCGGTGCTGGCCAGGGCGGCCAGTCGTTGGGTGAAGAAAAGCTTGAACAGCGTTTGCGCCATGACCCATCCCTCTGTCCATCGCCCACTGCCCCTGGAAGGCAGGGCCGGAAACACGGGCTAACGCTACACGTCCTGGCACAGGGAGCGAAAGCCTTTTGCCCTTCATCCAGGTGTTTTTTCCGTAATGGATGACAGGCAATTCCCTGGTTTTTCAAATTAATTGGATTTTCTGACCTGGGCCAATCACCGAATCTGCTTCAATGAGTATTATCGGCACCGGTATTGTGCGATAGGTTCGCTGTATTCATGGAAGGCTGCCTGCGAAGGAAGTTGGCACCAGGGAGAGACGCTCGATATGCAAGACAAGCTGTCAATGAATGTACGCCCGCTGTTTTTCAACATCCTGCTCTGGGTATTCGGGGTTACGCTGCTGTTGATCTGCAAGGGCGTGATCGAACGAATGACGGGATCCTCCAACGAGGGTTCCCTGGACCTGACCCTGGTGCTGATCGCCTATCTTTTATTGTTTTTACTCACCCCCATACGCGCCTGGACCGACCGCCGACTACGCAAACGCGCCCGCCGCCTTAGCGCTGGCCACCGTCCAAAGCCCGGCCATTGATTGGAGCAAGCCTTTGTCACCACCCGGCGATAACCACCAACTGGCACTGGACAGGTTTCTCAACGAACACCCCGATGTGGCCTTGGAACTCAACACCCTGAACCCGCTGGCAGCTCAAGCCAAGGGCGAAACCCTGGCGCACTATCGAGCCGAAAGGCTGCATGAGGCCTTCGAAGCAGAGGCCGAACGCCAGGGCCTGTTTGCCTGGGAGTTGACCCTTAAACTCACCGCAGAATCCCCCGAAGACTTTGAAGCCCAACGTCTTGAAGTGCATAAGGAAGTGGCACAGATGGCCGGCCTGAGCTGGGACGAATACCGCCAGTTGCATGATTTGGCCGGCTGACCCATCACCCCACGAACCACAAGCGCCGTCGATTGGCCAACCCTTCACGCAGCTCAGCGACCCCTAAGGTGCGCTGCTCGGGGTCCATGGCCAATGCTGAACGTAACGAAGGCCAGTACTGCCTGGGCAATTGCCTGGGCCGAGGCAGTCGCTGATGATATTGGCGCTCTCCAGGCCGCCGGCCCTCTGCCAGCTCATAGAGCACACAGGCAGCTCCGTACAGATCGGCGCTGGCGGACGGCAATCCTCCGGCCATCAACTCCGGCGCCGCATACGCAGGGGTCCAGGCATTCAGGCGGCTTCGGCTCAAAGCCGGTAATCCTGACCTGACCTGGGCCTCGGCGTGACCCAAGCCAAAATCGAACAGGCGCAACCCCTGCTCCCCCACCATGATATTCGCCGGCTTCACATCACCGTGCAGGACACCTTGGCGATGGGTGTAGGCCAGTGCATCCAGCAATTGCAGGGCCATGGGTTGCAACTCTTGCCACGGCAATCCCTGCGGACATTCCGGGAGCACGCGGTCCAGCGTCAGGCCGGGCATGACTTCCATGGTAAAAAATGCCACTTGGTGCGCCGTGTCCACCTCAAAAGAAAATGCCCGCACCACATGATCATGTCGCAGGCTTCGGGTCAGGGCGAATTCGCTGTAGAGAAGCACATGGGCGTCAACCGACGCGGACAGGCTCTCGCCCAGCAACTTCAGCGCCACGCGGCAGTCTGGCTCGCCAAATGCCTCATGCAGCAGGTCCCGGGCGCGATAGACCACGCCCATCCCCCCAGTACCCAGGATGCGTTCGAGCTGATAACGCCCCGCAAGCAGGTTCGGTGGGCCTACCGTCGCATTCATGGCTGGATCACCACGCCGGTAAGGTCATCTCGCGCCGCGCCGCGCAATACGTCGTGGAACAGCCGGTCCACGACCTGCCGCGGTGTACCGGCGCTCATGGCACGCCCCAATTCCCTGTGACTGAGCCCCTGGTACAAGCCATCGCTGCATAACAAAAACACGTCTGCGGGCTGGGTGCGCAACTCCAGTACTTCCAGGCTCAGCGGCTGCCGGCCTCCGACTGCTCGGGTCAAGGCCCTACTGCCTGGATGAGCCTGGGCCAGTTCTGGACTCAACTGCTGGCGGTCGATCAGTTGCTGCTGCAAGGAGTGGTCGCGTGACAGTTGATACAGCCGCTGACCCCGCCAGAGATAGCATCGACTGTCTCCAGCCCAGATACAGGCCGCACGGTTGGGTTCGAGCAACAGCACAACCACCGTACTGCCCATGATGCCCGCCCCGCCATCGACGGGTTGCAATTGACTGTCGAGGCCACGCAGGCAAAGGCGGACGGCCTCGATCCGTTGGTCAAAGCCGCCTTTGCCTGGCAGTGCGGCAAGGCTGTTGACCACCCACTGGCTGGCGACATTCCCGGCCTGATGACCGCCCATGCCATCAGCCACCGCCCAACAACCCCGTTGTGGGCAATCGAGGAGAGCATCTTCATTGCGCGCACGGTTTTTGCCTTGTGCCGTGCGCCCGGCACTGCGCCATGCGTGCGGCCCGCTCACAATTGCTCCGGCAAGCGGAACGTGCGCCATGTCGCCATCTGGAACGGGCTAGGGTTGTGTTGGCTGATGAGCAGGTAATTGGCCCGCAGGCCTGCCAGGTCAGCCTTGAGAATCTGCGCATCCCTGCCGCTGGCAGACTCGCTTTGCATCAAGTCGAAAAACCGGAACAACGACCAGGCGCCACTGTCCTTCTCGATCCCCAGCGGCCGCTCTGCACCGCGCTCCAGCACCAGGCTGCTGCGACCGTTCTCGGCTTCGATCGGCCAGCGGAATGCCATTGGCACGATCGGACCGTGACGGTATTCCAATTGCTGATCGCCGACTCGCAGCGTCGCCCGGCTGACGGCCTGATCCAGACTGTAGGGCGCCAATGTGAACCGCACGGCCCAATCACCCTGGTCCTCGGTGAAAAACCCCTGGCGAATGGTCTGGGCCCGGGTCAGTTGGTCCAGCACCGAGCGCGACATTGGCAGACTGCGCCCCTCCAGGGCCCGCATGCGATAACGGTCGCCCTCGACACTGACAAACGGCCGCAGGTACCCCTCATAAAAGCGCGCCAGCGCGCCCCGTGGCTTGAAGAACGCCTGAAAATCGCCCAGGGCGACGTCGCTGCCGGCGTGGGCATCGAACGGGTATCGGCGTTGGATGGCTTTCGCATAGAGGCCGTAAACCTCGCTTTGATAACGCTGATTCACGTACCCATACGCATCATCAAGCAGGTGGCGCCAAGTTTGGTCGGCAATTCCCTCGAACCAACCTTTGAGCGGCTGCGGGAAGCGGGCCGCCGTATCACGCAGGTTGCCCAACAGCGGCTGCTGCCCATCCATCCGCTGCCTGGCCATTTTGAACGCTGCCTGCTCCGGCGAGCTATCCCGGTTCAGCGCCAGCAATTGCAACTGCAGCTCATCAAGCAAGCGCAATGCCTGTGTCAACTCGCCGCCTGGGTTCTGCTCTTCGTCGAGCAATTGGTGCAAGGGTTCGAAGCGGCGTTGCAATGCACGCCGGGCCGTATCTGGCAGTGGTGTTCTGGCCAGAACCTTGGACGTCGCAGCGCCCAGTTCGCCAACATGCGAACTCACCGCCTCAAACCGATCGGGGATCGGCACTAACCGCGTGTTTTCGCGCACTTGCTGCAGCAACTGCACCAAGGCCGACTGCGCTGATGTGAGGCCCGCAAGTTGCTCCGCGCCTTGTCGCAGGCTGCCGGTGTCCTGCAGCCTGATTCGACCCAGGGCGTCACTCCAGGCATCGGCGTACTCACTGAAATAGCGTTGCTCCAGCGCCAGCATCAACCGGCGTAGTTCCGTGGCGCTGAGGTCGGAGCTTTCCCCAAGTACCCAATTGTCCTGTGCGATGGCATTGACCCATTGAGCGCCCTGTGTTTCGAAAACCTGCAGGTATTTTTGGGTGTAGAACCCCGGTATAGGGGGCCCTGAACTGGAAAACGCCGGGCCTTCGGCCAGACGGTAAGGCTCCAGGCTCCGCGCTTGTTCCCGCAGCGCCCGGTAGACCACCTCTGCCAGCGACTCACCGCGCAACACCAAGCGAGCCTGGACGACCAACTCATCATTCAACGGCACCAAGAAAGGTCGTTCCAGGAGCCGCAGAAAGTGTTCATTCAGACGCTTATGCGCTGAAGTATTCCCCCGCCACTGACCCGCCACGTGCTCTGCCAGCCACCCCACATCACGCCGCTCACGCAAATTAAGCATCAGGTAGGCACGCAGGCTGTCCAGCAATTGCCCGCGGTCACCCAGGCTGCCTCGTACTCGTCCTTCGAGCAGCGTGGTCACGTACGGCAGTAAATGCAGCTGCAAGGCTTGGTCATAGGCGCTGGCCAGCAGCGGATAACTCACCTCTCCCTGATACAAGCCAGCCCGTTCAATCCAACGTGCTTCGGCCAACGATGGAAACACATGAGTTGCAGCCAGGCGACTGTCGAGCAGCGTCAATAGTGCGAGGCTCTCGTCGTCTCCTTGTTGAATAGAGGGTTGGGTGTTGATCAATCCCAGTAGTTGCACCAACCGCTGATGGTTGAAGGTATAACTGTGCGTCCACAACGCCCCTGCCGTGCCGATGACCACCGACGCAGCCAGCGCCATCAGCCCATGACGCCGATGTATGCGCTGCCGCTCAGGGCTACGCAGTCCGGCAAGATCGGCTTCGGCAAAAATCACGCGATTGAACAGGCCTTGGACAAAATGAGGCCGTACATCGGCAGTCTTCGCACAGGTCAGGTAGAACCCTCGCAAACCATTGATGTGTGGGTAGCGATGGGCGGAAAATCCAGTCTCGATAAACAGGCACAGGCGGTCACCGATGTGTGCGACCTGCCGGGGAAAGTCCAGTATCCGGCGTCGACGCGCGATATTTCGCTCCTGATGCAAGCGCGGGATCAGCTCCGCGCCCAGACGCTGCAGAAGGTTCTCGAACGCCTCTCTCACCTGAGCGATGTCTGTGCCGGCGGTACCTGTCACCAGGTGCCCACCCAAGACGACTTCTGCGCCGTCGCCCTGCTGCGCGTCAAAGAACTCGACAAACCCGGCCAACCGATCAGCCTGGGTCAACACCAGATAGACCGGAACATCCGCATGCAATGTCTGCTGGATGTCCTGCAAGCGGCTACGTACATGACGCGCATGACGCTCCAGGTCGTGCTCATTGCTGCTTGAAAGGGTATCAACAGACAACGTGACCACCACGCCATTGAGTGGCCGCGCCCGGCGTCGCGACTTGAGCAGCCCAAGGAGTGTCATCCATCCCGCAGCGTCAACCAAGGGGTCTGGCTGGCCCAGGTAGCGGCCGGCCGTCTCGACCATCACGGCTTCTTCGGCAAAATACCAGTCCCAGTCAGGCGTAGTGCCTGGGAGCACGGTTTCTGGTCGCCCGAACAGAGACTGCACGCCGTTGGCAGCCAACAGGCTGGTCTTGCCACTGCCTTGCTCGCCAATCAACAGGTACCAGGGCAACTCGTTTCGCCAGCGCTCGCTGCGGTCACCATAGTGTCGGGAGCTTTTCAGCGCGTGCAGGGCCTCCTTGAAGCGCCCCTGCACCTGCCTTGTTTCGTCGTTGATCAATGCCTGACGCTGATGACGCTCGTGGTGTTCATGCTGATTCAAACGAGCGGTACGGCGAGTACCCACCACGACCATCGACAGTCCCCACAACAGCAGCAACCCGCTGATGGTCAGTAACCGGGATGTCGGGCTGTGCCAGAAACGGTAGTCATCCACCGCCAGTAAAGGCCCGAAAAACCAAATCAGCAGTCCACTGGACAACACCAGCAACAAGCTCCACAGCCAACTTTTGCGCAGCACCGTCCCCACGCCCTTGAAAAATGCGTTCATCCATTGCTCCCAGCGTTATGAATGCGTTCGAAACAGGCCTGGTACCCAGGACTGAAGAGGTTGCAGCGTCGTCTTGCGTTCCTGGCCCAGTACCCAGGCAAATCCTGAATACATCACCAGCAAACAGACCAGCACGCAGATGGCGACCCCAGTGCCGGAGGCAATACGTAGCCGTGACCGGGATGCTCTCCCCGCCTCTGGCGAAATGGAGACCGGCAAACGGTCCCCGCGCACATGCCTGATCTGGCGGTACACAGCGTCGTGAAGCGCTTCAAGTTGCGCCCTACCCCGCTCCATGACGCGGTATTTGCCTTCGAAGCCCAACGACAAGCACAAGTACATGAGTTCCAGCATGGCCAGATGCTTGAAGGGGTCGCGGGACAAACGCTCCAGCAACTGGAAAAACTTTTCCCCCCCGAAGGTTTCGTTGTGAAAGCGGCTCAACAGGCTTCTCTTCGACCAATCGCTGCTACTGCCCCATGGTGTGGTCACGACGGCCTCATCAATGACACTGCACAACACATAACGTGCGGAGATCACCTGACTGTTCTCTACCCCCAAATGCAAGGCATGCGCCTCAAACGCGGTGACACCCGATGAAAGCTGGTCATTGAGCGTCTGCAGGCTTTCCCGACCGGGGCTGGCCTTGATCAGGGCAACCTGCGACAAGAGTTCCCAGGCCGCTGCCAACAGGCTGTTGGAACCCATCTTGAAGCTTTGCGCCCCCTGCAGATGGGCGCTGTAGATCATGCGGTCTTCCAACTGCTCGAAGCGTGGCGGCGTTGGAAAGTCCGTGACGGGCCCCTGTGCCGGACCGAACCCTTCACGATCAAGCAATATGGTTTTTTCATCCTGCGGGTATTCACTGTCCATCGTCATGCTGTTCAGTTCCTGATAGCCCAGAAGTGGAGTTCCAGCTCGGCGAACTCGCCACTGGCGTGGAAGGCGAAACCACCCGACTGCTCCAACTGCGCGATGTCACGTGGACTGAGTTCGAGCATGAAATAGGTCTTGCCGGCGTGATACGGAATCTGTCGAGGTGCTACCGGCAGCGGCTTGACCTTGATACCTGCGAGATGCAGGTTCACCAGCTCGCGGATACGTTCCACAGGGCCGATCTTGAGATGCGCCGGCAGCCGATGACGCAGCTCCTCCGTATCACACTGGGCGGTAGCCGCTAAAATGAATGTCGCAGCGCCGAGCAATTTGAGATCGCTGACCGGGCAGACCAGTACCCCGTACTGTCGCTGTTGCAACGTGAGCTCAATGGCGTGTTGCTCCAGCACCGACGACAAGACGGTGCGAAGCCCCTCCATCAGCCCGCGAAAGCTCGCTCCCTGGTCGCCGTGTTGGTACTGCACCGCCAATTGCGCACGTTTGTTGTCGCAGGCGAACGTCGACAGTTCCCCGAGAATCGCCAACAACTCCCGATACAACAACTCCGGCCGCACCTGGGTTTGCCCCAGGTAATGACGCAATATCAACTCAGCACGGTTGATCAGTTGCAGCATCAAAAAGTCGCCAACCTGTGCCCCAGCCGAGGTGCCACTGCCCTGAATGCGTGATGCGATCGCATCGCCACGCGTTGCCAGCAGACTGATCACCTCCTTGATGCATGAAGACACATACCCCGAACCTTGGAGATAGATGAACGTCGGTACAAAATCCGCATCCAGCTTTACGCCGCCCTCCTGGGTCGAATCCTGCACCTGGGCGACCTGGAGTCTCACGTAGAACGGATCGCTGGGCCCTTCCCCCAGCATCAGGCGCAAGTCCGGGCGTGCACAGTGGATCTGGCAACGAGCGTCGACGCCAGCATTGGAGTCCCCTATCTCCGTTTCACAGGCGACGTAGCGAGCCAGGACATCGCCTTGCTCCTGTCTGCGCACTTCAACCTGATTCTCTGTTGCCAGCGGCAGCGCCAGGTACACAGCTTGTCTGCCTGCATTGGCAGGCACCTGCAACACCAAAGGCTCCATCGCGCCACTCAGCTCGAACAAGCTACCATCCGGCAATACACCGCTGGCCCGGTTGACCACGACCTTGCCCAGATTGAGGTACTGCACATCGACTTCCAAGGTCAGGAAACCCCAGGCGTCACTGCTCAGCAGGCGGGTACGGTTGAGCTGTCGATGGTAGTAGCGGTCGTTATGCTGCAAGTGCTGGGGCCGCAGCAACATGCCCTCTTGCCAGATCACGTTATGGACGTGCATTTCAATCCTCCGTCCTGTCAGTTTGAGGCGCGACCAGGCGGAGGCCCGTCTGGTCCAGCGCAACTTCGGCCCGCGTCAGTTGCCCTGGCACCACAGGCAGCACCAACCGCCATTGCACGTGGGGCAAGTCGCGGTAGGCCGCCAGCACGCCGACATAACGGCTATGCGGCTCGACACTGAGCTTGAGCGGCACCTGCTCGCCGGGACGCAACTCCCATTCCTCGCTGCTGACCCAATCCTTGGCGAGTGTCTGCTCGGCCCGGCTGTAGAGGCTGAAGAAGTCGGCGTTTTCAAAGGCCACGGGATGCCGCAGCTCAAGCAGTTGCACCACCACGGGTGAGGGACGACCGTGCAGGTCGGGGTTGACTTCATCGCCAGCGGTCAACGTCAAGTCCAGTTTGGTCAGGGTCGAAAAAGGTGAAAGCGTGCTACAGCCGGCCAATAGGCCAAGGGCTGACAGCGTTGATATGACAGCGATCCGATACATGAACATCATCCTGGGCACCCGACGTGCAAGGTGGAGACCAGGCGCACCTGCTCCTCGTAGGCTTTGGAAAAATCATTCAGCAACCCCTGCTCGCCCAAGGGCTCTTCGGACGTCAACCGTTGATAGTGGCGTTGATACGCCCGCCAATGGGCGCCATCGCTGAAGAACCTGGGTGGCTGGCCCTCGCGTTCGAAACACAGCAGCAAGTGGCCTGGCGCAAAGGCTGCCATTGCACTGCGCACAGCGGCCCGACTGGCCACGACCAAGGCCAGTTGATGCACTTGCAGTTCACGACAGACCTGGGCGACGGCGTATTCGGCAGAGTGTTCCCCCAACTCGCCAACACCCAGCAATGACTTCAAGGCAGTTGGGCCGTCGGCACAGGCTTTTAACGGGTTGCGGGTATCGAGCCCTGGAGCGGTCAGTGCAGAGTTGATTTCACTGTTCAGCTCGTCGCGGGTTCGCAGGCTCTGCTGCAACCCATCGATGGTTAGCCTGAACAGCCCTGCCACTTTGATCGCCAGGGCCTCACGGCCCAGCGTATCAAGCGTGTCCAGTTGTATGCCCAACGCTTGCGCGAACTGTGGCCAGAATGTTTCCGAACCACCCGGCGCGGCCGCAGCGGGCCCGGTAGGTAAGACCTCCCTGACGGGGTCAGCCCACTTCGGCACGACCAGATGATCACGTTCCACGGCACCCTGACATAGCGCTTGGGACGGCACCTGCATGGCTGTATCCAAGGCATCAAGCTCTGCTGATGAATCAGCACGCAGTTGCTCGCGATCCAGTGCATCGACAGGGTCAAGTCCCAGGAACGCATCGTCTGGGATCGCGTCATCCCGAGCAAATGACCGCCGCTCATTTGCCAGCAAGCGAGCGCGGATCTCCAGCCCGCCCAATTGGTACACGTCACCCTCACTGATCAGACGTGCCTGCCCCTTTTCCAGGCGCTCCATGCTGCCTGATACACCGATGCCGTTGCTGCTGATATCGGTCAGGAAGTAGCGGCCTTCTCGGTAACTGACCAAGCCGTGATGACTGGAGATCAGGCGATTGGCATCAGGAATGATCCAGTCACAGCCCACCCCACGGCCGATCACGCCACCGACGCCCGCAAACGTCTGGCGAGCAGGCGTCGCAGCGCCTTCGGTACCACAGACTTCAAACACTAGTTGCATGGCGGAGCTCCCCTGCTCACTGCCCACGTCGGGTCGCCTGGGGGTCACCCAACGGACGGTAGTCGGCATCGTCAAAGACATAATTGGCGTTACAGCCACTCAACAAACACAGCACCAGCAAAAGGCCTTGCCACGGACGAAAAAACATCAGGTATCTCCCATGAAAATCAGGTGCCAACACGCCCCCATTCAGCCCCCCTCGCAGACATCGCCCAGGGGGATCTTCAGGCGCGCCAGGCGATAGAGCAGCGTGCGGCGAGCGACGCCCAACTCACGTGCGGTACGGGTGCGATTGCCACGGTTTTTGTGCAGGCAATCGATCAGGAATACTCGTTCGACCCGCTCCAGGCGTTGACGCAACGTTGCATCGACGGACTCATCGGTGGGGGGTGCAGACAAGGACAAATGCGCGGGCAGGATCACACCGTCATCGCAGAGCAGTACCGCACGGTCCACCAGGCACTTGAGTTCACGGACATTGCCGGGAAAGGCGTGACTCGACAGTTGGTCAAGGGCTGCGCTGGACCACGACACCGGTTCGCGTTCAAGGGCAAGAGAGGCCTTTTGCGCAAATTCACGCGCCAACAACAACACATCGTCGTCGCGCTCGCGCAAGGGCGGCAGTTCGATGGGAAATTGCGCCAGCCGGTAGTAAAGGTCTTCGCGAAAACTGCCTTGGGCGACCATCGCGGCGAGATCACGGTGAGTCGCGGCGATGATGCGCACATCCACCTTGTGTGCCGCGCTGGCGCCCAAGGGGCGCACTTCGCCCTCCTGTAGAACCCGCAGCAACTTGGCCTGCAGCGACAGCGGCATGTCGCCGATTTCGTCCAGGAGCAGCGTGCCGCCGTGTGCCGCATCAAACAGCCCGGTATGGTTGCGTTCAGCCCCCGTGAAAGCACCTTTGCGATAGCCAAACAGCTCACTTTCCAGCAGGCCTTCGGGAAATGCCGCACAGTTCTGCACCACGAACGCTTTGCTGCGACGCGCCCCCGCAGAATGGATAGCCCGCGCCACCACCTCTTTACCCGTTCCCGTCTCCCCTCGCAGCAATACGGTGTAGGAGGTATGCATGACCTTGCCAATCAGGCGGTATGTCTCATCCATGGCCGTACTGCTACCGACCAACCCAAATTCTGCACGGGGAGCCGGTGTGCATTGATTCTGTCGGGCGACGCTTCCCAGGGATGGCTGACAGCGCAGCAAAGCCAGTTGCATCAAGGTAAAACTACCCAGTTGGCTCAAGGAGACGGAGTAGTCCTGCAAGTGTTTCCGGCATTGGCTGGCACACAGCAATACGCCACTGATGGCCTTGTCACGGTTGAACAACGGCACACATGACAGCGCTGCCCAAGCTGTCGCCATCGCTGGCAGGAAGCCGTATTCGTACACGCTGCTCGAGAAGTCCTCCAGACTAAGGGCCGTTTGATGGCTGAGTACGTAGTGCAATACCTGCTCGTGCTGGAAGTCCTTGGTGCCGACCGGATCACCGGGGCAAAGCACCCCGGATAAATGCTGGGCAATCAGCTCAAGTCGGCCTGTGGATTCATCTCGCCAGTACAACTGGCTGAGTTCACACTGGCTGAGTTGCGCCACCGCCGTCACACACAATCCGGGCAGGGAGGCTTCGTCGCCATCAATGCCCAAGTGGATGAACCAGCCAAGCAACGCGTCGGCGTAGGCCAGGGGATGGGATAGTTGAGTGGATCGGATATCCCTCATTGGCTGAGCTCACAAATGGGATAGCCACTATCCGCCAGGCGCGCATGCACATTCGCCAAGCATTCACCCTGGGCCATGGCCGCCAGCAGCCGATCCGCCACCTGCGGCAACAAATGGAGCTCGATCCATTGGTCTATGTAACGCGCACCACTGTCTGCGTGGGCACAGTGTTCGGCCATGTGTGCAACCAGCTCTGGCGTATAGCTGAAAGCCAGCTTGCGTAGACGCAACCGTTGTCCCAAGCGTTCCAGCTTGAGCCTTGCAAGGTCATGCAGAACCTCACCCTTGATCGGGTAATACGGCACCACACGCATGCGGGCCAGCAATGCCGGTTTGAGATAATCGCGCAACAGCGGACGGATCGCCTCTTGCAGCACATGCATGTCAGGCCGTTGATCGCCAGCACACAGTTCACCGATACACTCACTGCCGAGGTTGGAAGTCATCAGGATCAGTGTGTTGCGAAAGTCGATTTCCCGGCCTTCCCCGTCATTGACCAGACCCTTGTCGAAAATCTGATAGAACAGGTTCAACACTTCCGGGTCGGCTTTCTCGACCTCATCGAGTAGCACCACCGAATACGGTCGTTGGCGCACGGCTTCGGTCAGCACACCGCCCTCGCCGAAACCGACATAACCGGGCGGTGCGCCAATCAACCGCGACAGGGAGTGTTTTTCCTGGAACTCCGACATGTTGAGCGTCGTGACGAAACGTTCACCGCCATACAGTAGATCGCCAAGGGCAAGTGCTGTCTCGGTCTTGCCTACACCGCTTGGGCCGACCAGCAGGAACACACCGACCGGTGCGTCGGCTTTGTTGAGCCCCGTGGCAACGGCGCGTAAGTTGCGGTCCAGGGCCTGCACCGCCTGTTCCTGGCCAAGAATGCGCGCGCGCAGCGCATCGGCAAAGCCCAGCGCCCGTGCGCTGTGCTCAAGTGCCAGTTGTTCAACCGGGATACCGGTCCAGGCACTGATGACCTGGGCCACCAGGCGCGGGCATACCTGCTGCGGCACGGCCTGTTGCTCAAACCAGTGCTGTTCCAGCTCCAGGCGCTCACTTTCCATTGCATCCCTGCGCAGGTTCAACGCGTGCAAGATCTGCTCATCCACGGCGAACCCTGCGTCCCTGTCACGACTTAATGCTTGATGCTGCCGCATACCTCCCGCTTGCTCCGCGTACAAGCGTTGTAATGCCTCCGGTGCTGTCTCCCGACGGACCCGCAAGCGAGCACAGGCCGTGTCCAATACATCCACCGCCTTGTCGGGCAACTGGCGCCCGGACAGGTAACGAGCGCTCATTTGCGCCGCCGCCACGACGGCATCGTCACGCACATAAACGCCGTGGCTGCGCTCATACACCGAAACCAGTCCGCGCAAGATCGAAACCGCCTGCTCGACGCTGGGCTCGCCCACCCGTACAGGCTGGAAACGCCGCGCCAATGCCGGGTCCTTTTCGAAGTATTTTTTGTATTCCGACCAGGTAGTGGCAGCGATGGTGCGCAGTTCACCACGAGCCAGGGCTGGCTTGAGTAGATTGGCGGCGTCGGACGCGCCTGCCTGGGCGCCTGCCCCGACCAAGGTATGCGCCTCATCGATAAACAGGATCACCGGCGGCACTGAAACGTTGACCTCATCGATCAAGCCCTTGAGGCGCCGCTCGAATTCACCCTTGATACTGGCACCGGCCTGGAGCAAGCCCATGTCCAAGGTCAGCACCCGGACATCCTGCAGTGGTCCCGGCACCTGCGCAGTGGCGATGCGTAGCGCGAGGCCTTCGACAACGGCCGTCTTGCCGACCCCGGCTTCGCCGACGAGTATTGGGTTGTTCTTGCGGCGGCGCATGAGGATGTCAATCAACTGGCCGATCTCGACATCCCGGCACAACACCGGATCAATACGCCCTTCATGGGCCTGGCGCGTCAGGTCGTGGGTGAAGCGTTCCAGCAGTGACTCACCCTTCGGGGCAGGGTCAGTACCAGGCGCCTGGCTCCGCACAAAGTCGAGCACACGCTGCGCATCCAACCGATTCAATAAAACCTGATAGACACTCCCCGCGTGGTGCAGCGGATGACGCAGCAATGCCAGCAACAGGGCGCCGTGATCGACCTCGGTCTGTCGCAGTTCCAGATGGGCAACCATCAGGGCCTGTTGCAGCCACTCTACAAGCGCCTGGGCAAACACCGGATTGCGCGAAGCACTTGCCTCCCCTTTCGGTTGCAGTGCAGCTTGCAGCTCGCCGGTTTCGATGCCCGCATCTGCCAATGCCCTTGCCAGAAGGCCGTCGTGATGCTCCAGCAGGGCCAACAGCAGGTCTTCCACCAACACCTCCCGGCCGCCGCGCGTTACGCAGCGTTCAGCAGCGCGAACCAAATCGCGACGAGCCTGGGGGGTCAAGGTCTGGATAAGTTGTTGCAGGTCCACATTCATCATAATGATTCATCCCTCATGAGCGTTGCTCGGCACCATGACCACACCATCGGCGTACTCATGTGCCAGCCAGCTGGTCCAGCCGAGGCGACAGACGTTGTGTTCGCCAATGTGCAACGGTCGGATCTCTTCTTTGGCAAGCACCAGGCGCAGGTCATATTCCAATGGGTCCCGCGCCGTCAGCCGCACCAATGAGCACAGCAGCGGGTAGTCCGCACCCGTGGGCAGAAACCCATGGAGTTGCTGCCACCGCAGGCCCTGCAGATGCACCCTGAACTTGCCACTGCGGTCGGCCACCTGGCTGCCCAATACCTGGTCATGACCCAGCACGCTGTTCGCGACGCCGAGCCGGTTTCGCTGTGAGTCGGCGATGACAACCGTGCGCAGTACCCATTGCTCGATGAACAGCCGGTTGTGCTTGAAGTAGTAGCGCAGCACCGTCTCGATCAAGGCCGCCGAATGTGCCCGCAGGCCTAGCAGCCCCAAGTAGGGCAACAGCCGTTTGCAGTTCAATTGCGCGACACTGCGAATCTGCCGCCCCCTCAACCCGATCAACGCAAACATCTGCTCGGAAAAGGCGTCACGCGCACCCGCCTGGAAACACGCCCGATAACGATATTTGCGCCAGATTGGCAGCATCAGTCGTTGCAGGCGGTGATGAAACACGTCCAGGAAATCTCGCGTAGCGTTGCCGCCCACCCCGTCGCCATAGGCCTGCTCGCCATAAAACGCAGGTAACGGCGACCCCGCGCCACACAAGCCCAAGACGTTGAGGCGAAGGCGTGCGCGCAGCTGTTCGTGCTCGACAAAAAATTCCACGCGATCAATATCGTGCCCGGGAAAACCGAGGCCAGGGTTGGCTTGAAACTCCAGCAAGTCATACAGCGCGTCGTCATCCAACAGAGGATGGGCATCGCGCAGACGCTTGATCACCTGCAAAACCGCCTGGAATAGCGAATATTCGCGGATGATCCGCGACAGTCGCGTCAAAGCAGGGGCTGCTGCCCCATCCGTGGTGGCCATAGATACACGTCTCCTTGTGTGCTGATGACTCTTAGTTCGTGATAAGCATTGAGGCTGGCGTAGAGCGCAAAGAACTCGTTGAGCACTGACGCAAAAATGAACACTTCGCCCGCCCCCAAGAAACCCTGGGGATCAATCTTCAGATCAATGCGTACTCCGCGACACGGCAAGCCGCGGTGCAAGCGGTCAACCGATGAATGACTGACGGATCGCATTGCACCCAACTTCCGCTCACTGACCTTCTGCGCCAGCCGGTCGTGATAGCGCGGCAAGTCATAGGTTTTGAGAATCACCTTCAAGGCGTCGATATCGCTCAATGACAGGTAGTTGAGCGACATGTTGCTGATAAGCCGCCAGAGAAAATCCTGGTCCAGAGGCGGAGACAGACTGGCTGTCGGCGCGCAGATATTGCGAAACGACACCCCCTCCGGTGTCTGCTCGCACGGCCGGTTGATGTCGCCTAACTGCAACAGTCGGGGTAGGTTGTGATTGGTGCACGTCAACTCGATCGACAGTGTTTGCTGGTCCAACTCGGGGCCGCTGCCAATCCCAAGCCAGGTGTCCAGCCCGGCATGCTGTGACGATGGCCGTTGGCGAATGCTGTAGCTGGGCGGGTTTTCCGGTAGGTCGGTATCGCCATCATGTTCAAAGGATTCGAACGGCACGTAGGCCTCATATCCACGCCCACCTGGCTGCCAACCCGTTACACGGTCTACGGAAAATACACTTGCGTTCTCCCGCGAATACTCGCCGGGAATGAGCAGGTACTCATCTTGCTTCCCGTCCAGGCGAATGGGCACCGCGTCATGCTTGAACAGATTCACGATGGGTGTGCAGTAAAGCTTTACGTTATCCAGGGTGGGCTGTTGGGACTCACGCCATGGCGTGCGTAACTCAAAGCGCATTATCAGGCCACGTACCTGCTTGAGCTGCTCACCGGGCAATCTGTGCAGCACGTCCATGCCCCCCACATCGACAAACAGGAACTTGTCAGGAAAGGCAAAATACTCCTGCAGATGGCGATACCCCGGGAAGGTATTCTGCGGATAGGGGATCAACGCCTGTTCCTCACTGAAACCCACCGGCTGTACCTGTTCGGCACCCAGTCGCAGTGATATTGCCTCACCGTCGGGCCCGCTGACGGGCAGTCCATCTTGGCCCAAAGGCAACAGCTCGATACCTTCGAGGTGGCGCAGCAGGCTCAGGTATAACGCCTGGCTGATGTAGCTATCCCCGGCCAGATGCAGGCGCAACTGGTCAAAGGCCCAGTCACTGAAATTACCGGCGGCGCTCATGTGCAGGCGCAGGCTCAACACGCCCTGCCCTGCCTGTGTGCTGTACTCCAGGGCGCTCAGTTGCAGCGGTAGAACCTGTGTGGCGTAGCAGGTACGAAAACGGCATCGCTCACCGTTGACTGCGGCGCTTTCCACCGACGTATCACGCGCCACCCACACACCGGGACCTGAGTGCTTCAACGGGTCAAATTGCAGCATGCTGAACGCTGGCATTGGGCGCATGTAGTTGGGCCACAGCAAATGCATCAGCGAGTGTGTGAGTTCTGGAAGTTCGTCGTCGAGTTTTTGCCGCAAGCGCCCCGTGAGAAATGCAAACCCCTCCAGCAGCCGCTCGACATCGGGATCCTGGCCAGACTCTGCGAGGAAAGGGGCCAGCGCAGGATTGCGCTCGGAGAACTGCCGTCCGAGCAGTCGCAACGCACTGAGCTCACTTTGGTAGTAACGGTTAAAAGACATCCGGCAAAACCTCTACCCGACCGGCGTCACAGAGTCGCGCGGTAAACACCACCGGTTGCTTGACACCCTTGACCGTCAGTGTGGCTTCGATAGCGAACGCCAGCGCCAATGGATCCTGGTCCCGCGGCAACGTCCTGACCCGCACATGCTTCAAGCGTGGCTCGTACGCCCGGATAAATCGCTCGATCAACAAACGCGATTGAGTCAATGACTCATGCAAGCTCTGGTTCATGTCGTTGAGGTCGGGCAACCCGTAATCCGGCAGTGTCTGCACGCTGCCGGCACGGATACTGAGCATTTTTCCCAGATGCATCGCGACAGATGTCACGCCACACGCGGGAGTAGCCGCCGGACGTTCAAGACGCTCGAAAAGGCGTTGGTGGTGGGACACTCCCTGGCCGCTGCTCATTCTTTATCGAGCTTGCCGACCAGGGACAGCGTGAAGTCGGCCCCCATGTACTTGAAGTGCGGCCGTACACTCAGGTTGACGCGGTACCAGCCGGGCTCACCGTCGACATCACTGACAACGATGCGCGCCGCGCGCAATGGCCGTCGTCCACGCACTTCGGCACTGGGGTTTTCCTGATCGGCGACGTACTGGCGAATCCATTTATTGAGTTCCAGCTCCAGGTCTGTGCGCTCCTTCCACGAACCCAATTGCTCGCGCTGAAGAACCTTGAGGTAGTGGGCCAGGCGATTGACCACCATCATGTAGGGCAGTTGGGTACCCAAGCGGTAATTCAGCTCGGCTTCCCTGCCCTCGGGACTGAGGCCAAAGTGTTTCGGCTTCTGCACCGAACTGGCGGAGAAAAACGCGGCATTATCGCTGCCCTTGCGCATCGTCAAGGCAATGAAGCCCTCTTGCGCCAGCTCGTACTCACGGCGGTCGGAAACCAGCACTTCCGTCGGGATTTTGGTTTCGATCTCACCCATGCTCTGGAAGTGATGCAACGGCAAGTCTTCCACCGCACCACCGCTTTGCGGGCCGATGATATTCGGGCACCAGCGAAAGCGCGCGAAGCTGTCAGTCAGGCGCGTGGCAAAGGCGTATGCCGTGTTGCCCCACAGGTAATGTTCATGGCTGTTGACCACGTTTTCCTGATAAGCGAAGGTCTTGACCGGACACTCAACTGGATCGTAGGGCGTACGGAGCAGGAAGCGCGGCACGGTCAAGCCGATATAGCGTGCGTCTTCGCTTTGGCGAAAACTTTGCCATTTGGCAAATTGAGGACCTTCGAAGTGGTCCTTCAGGTCTTTCAGGTCCGGCAGGCCGGTAAAACTCTCCAACCCGAAGAACGCCGGCCCGGCGGCGGCGATAAAAGGCGCGTGGGCCATGCAGGCCACGCTGGATGCGTACTGCATCAGTTTCACGTCGGGTGCACTGGGAGACAGAAAGTAGTTGGCGATAATCGCGCCCACAGGCTGACCACCAAACTGACCATACTCAGCACTGTAGATATGTTTGTACAACCCGGACTGGGTCACTTCCGGTGAATCCTCGAAATCTTCCAACAGGTCTTGCCGGGAGACGTTCAGCAGTTCGATCTTGATGTTCTCGCGGAAGTTGGTCCGGTCAACCAACAACTGCAATCCCTTCCAGGAGGCCTCCAGGGCCTGGAATTGCGGGTGGTGCAAAATCTCATCCATCTGCAGGCTGAGCTTCGTGTCGATCTCGGCAATCATCCGGTCGACCAAGCGTTTCTTGACGGGCTCACCACGATTCTGCGGCTTGATCAGCTCTTCGATGAACGCCGAGACGCCCCGCTTGGCAATGCCATACGCCTCGTCGTCTGCACTCAGCAGAGTCTGGGCAACGATGTTGTCGAGAATGCTGAATTGATCATCGGTGGGTGCTGGCAGTGTCTGTTGTTGTGTCGTCATGCGGTCAGTGTCCTTTTACTGAAAAATGTCAGGCGTCAGGCGTGTCCAGCCCCAGTTCAGCCAATACCCGAGCGCGGGACTCGTCATCGGCCAGGGCCTGCTCAATAGCCTTGCGAAAGCTCGGGGTGTTACCCAGGGGTCCTTTGAGCGCCATCAGTGCCTCGCGCAACGCCATCAGTTTGTGCAACTCGGGCACCTGCTCAACCAGGTTCGCGGGATTGAAGTCCTTCATTGCATTGATACGCACCTCAATGGCCAACTCCTCAGCACCTGCATCCTCCTGCAGGCGGTTGGGCACGCTCAGCGTCAGGCTCAACGCCTGCTTGGCCAGCACGTCATCAAGGGTGTTCTTGTCGATCGCGATGGGCTTGCGATCTTCGAGCTTGCGCACGTCCTCACGTTGGATGAAATCGCCCAGCACCAACAGTTTCAGCGGCAGTTCGACTTCTTCCTGCGCTCCGCCGATAGCGGGTTTGAACGTGATATTGATGCGTTCCTTGGGGGCGACCGAAGCTTCTTTGGCCATGGTGTCTCTCCTTTTTCAAGTGGCTCGAAAGCCTATTCAAGTACCGCTTCCAGATCGAAGAGGCACAGCCTGCGATGGGTGTCTTCCTTGCGCTCGCGCACGGCGTGGTTTTGTGGCAGCAGGTCGCAGCAGCGATACAGAAGCTGGGCAACTTGAAGTGCCAACTCCGGTTCCCAGCGCTCAAGGCCTGTGCGTTGCAGTTCGTGGTCCAGGTGTTCGAGCTGGATCTTCGCCAGCTCATGCTTGCCCGCCTGCACACACAGGCGCGCCTGTGCCAGCCGCCAGTGAAAACGCGCGCGATCACTGCGAGCGGCGAGGCTGCCTTGCTTGAGTTCATGGATCGCGGCCTTGAGCCCATCCTTGCGCAACCTGGGCGCTACCGCCTGCAAGGCGAGCTCCCAGGGCTCGGCTTCGGAATCCACCACGGCGGCTGATTCGGGTACTTGCAAATGCCGGCTGACCTGCAGCGTGATCCAGTCACGGCTGGCGGCGTCGGCAAAAGGAACGCGGTCGTGAAAGCAGAACGACGGCAGGTCCGGCAAGCGTTGCAACAGCAAGGCGAAGGCAACTTCCAGCTCGAGCATGGCCTGTTCGGCCTGCAAGGCGTCCAGGCATTGCCAGAGCATGCGCAACCCATCGAACCAGAACATGGCACCGGCCAGACTGGCCTCGAGTTCAAGTACCAGGTCGGCGTAATGCCCTTGGGCAAAACGCTCCTGATAACGCTTGAGCTTGTCAGGGGCAGGACCGCGCAACGCGGTCACCCGTTCGTTGTCGGCATCCGGGTAGCTGGCCAGTACCAACCAATTCAATGTTCGGTTGAGGCGCAAGGCGCGCAGGTCGGTAGCGTTCTGGCGCAACCACCAGGTACACAACGGGCGGGCCTGCTCCTGCAACGTACGTAGTAACTTGCTGGCGTCTTTTTCGTTGTTCACAACGGCTTCGGGTTTGAGCAATTGGCTGGCCGCTTGCTGGACCTGCGCAATGACACCGCTTAACCCCGCCGCCGGGGTATCGTCCTGAGCCGCACGCTCCAGTCGTTGAGCCAATTGCCTGCGAATCGGCAGCAGCAACGGCGCGTCATCCGCGAAGTGCTTGGCCCATAGCTCATCGAGACTTATCAGTTGCTCAAGCACAGCGCGAAACAAGGCCTGCTGGTTCTGCAACGGCAAGCCTTGCGCGAACAAAGGCTCGAGGCGCAACACCAACCAAGCGAATGCTGCGCCACGGGTACGCAGCTTTTCGGGGTAGGCCACCGACCAATGATGCTCGCAGAGATAGCGCAACATCCCGAGCCCCGCCAGCAGCCCCGGATAGGATTCGCGCTGGTGCAAGGCCCAGGTCAACCAGACCGCCACGCGTAGATCCTTGGATTGTTGCCGTAACAGGCCTTCGCTGGTTTCCAAAACCTTGTGCCAGTCCGGCTGACTGCTGCCATGGATCGATTGCGCCTTTGCCAGCTCGGACTCCAAGGTTTCATACTCACTCGAAAAGCGCATATCGCTGCCCGCAAAACTTGTTTGCGTACAAGGCAGCCTCGCAACTTCTAGATAGTAATCACACAGTTTGCCCGAATACGACATTCAACACCTGATGCAACTAACCAAGACAGGAAAAAGCCAACTGGCGAAACTTAAATCGCACGCCCAAAGGCCATCTTAACCTTGCTGTAACTTCTGCAAAGCTCCCAAACCTTAGCCACACCAAAAGCATTCAGCAAGCGACAGAGAAATACTTAATCCTTTTCCTACAAACGCGCAAACAAAGCCACTGCGCAGCATTTTGCGCACTGAGCCACAAGTGCGATTTAGACTCTATTTACAACTTCCCTATTTAACCCGCGTGCGCACTGAGCAATTAAATGCGCAGCTCTGCGCAACTAAATACGCCATATAACCACCAAAATCATCTCGCCTGATTATCACTCCAGCCTTATTTAACGCCAAGCCCCTGTATTTATTAACCCGCTCACTTTCAGGCACGGTTCTTGTAGTAACGGTGACTTGCCAGCCGGTGTCATTATCGGTTGGGACTACCTCTTCAATCAGACAAGGAAACCCGTCATGCCAACACCCGCCTATCTTTCCATCACCGGCGTCAAACAAGGTTTGATCACGGCAGGCACGTTCACCCAGGACTCGGTAGGTAATATTTACCAGGAAGGCCATGAGGACCAGATCCTGGTCCAGGCGTTTGCTCATCAGGTGATCATTCCCCGCGATCCTCAATCCGGCCAGCCCACCGGCCAGCGGGTCCACAAACCCATGATGATCAGCAAAGTCTTCGATAAATCCTCCCCGTTGCTGTTCAGCGCACTGACCAGCGGCGAGGAGGTCAAGTGCCGGCTGGAATGGCTGCGCACCTCGTCCGCCGGCACCCAGGAGCACTACTTCACCATCGAACTGGAGGGCGCGACCATCGTGGACATCCAGTCACGCATGCCCAACTGCCAGGACCCGGACAACGCCCACTTCACCCACCTGGAGGATGTGTATTTCACCTACCGCAAGATCGTGTGGACCCACGAAGTGTCCGGCACTTCCGGGTCCGATGACTGGCGCAGCCCGGTTACGGGTTAAACCGGATTAACCAGGGAACGGTGCCAAGGAAGGCGCCGTTCCTGACAGTGGGCTACACCATCGCCAGAGGGTGCTTGCGCTTGGGTGCGCCAAACACGCGGTCAATCGCGTCGAGGTCGTGCTCATCCAGCACCAGCTTGGCGGCGGCTGCGTTGAGCCGCACGTGCTCCGGGGTGACCGCCTTGGGGATCGCGATCACACCGTCCTGGCGCAACACCCAGGCCAGGGAGACCTGGGCAGGTGTCACCTCATGGCGACGGGCGATCTGCTTGAGGGTCGGGCTGGACAACAACTCGCCACCCTGGGCAATCGGACAGTACGCCATCAAGGGCAAGTGATGCTGTTGCCACCACGGCAGCAGGTCGAATTCGATACCCCGCTCTTCGATGTTGTAGAGCACCTGATTGGTGGCGCACGCCGGGGATGCGAGTTCCTGCAGGTCGGCCACATCGAAATTGGAGACGCCCCAGCGGCCGATCTTGCCGGCTTCACGCAGGCGCTCGAAGGCTTCGACGGTTTCCTCAAGGGGGTGTTGGCCGCGCCAGTGCAACAGGTAGAGATCAATGTAGTCCGTGCCCAGGCGCTGGAGGCTGGCTTCACAGGCACGGGGCACGCCCTTGTGGCTCGCGTTGTGCGGGTAGACCTTGCTCACCAGGAACACCTGGTCGCGCCTGCCGCGAATGGCTTCGCCGACGACCGTTTCGGCGCCGCCCTCACCGTACATTTCGGCGGTATCGATCAGGGTCATGCCCTCGTCGATGCCCAGTTGCAAGGCCGCGACTTCGGCGCGGTGCTGGTCGGGATTTTCGCCCATGCGCCAGGTTCCCTGGCCGATGACAGGGACGGGAACGCCCGCCAGATCAATGGTACGCATGACAACCTCCTGATGAGTTCGCGGATTAACAGTGTGGCATTGACCGGACAAAAGGGTTCAATCGAAGTAAGGTTAGCCTCTGCCAAGTCACAGGAAGAACCTGTAATGCTGTTTGTCGTCATGCTCGGGGGCAAGCACCCACGGGCAAAGATTGAAGTGCACGATGTGGTGTTCGCGGTCGCGGACACGCTGGAAGCGACCTACCCGCAACTACGCGCCGGTTGGTTCGGCAGCCCCAAGGGTGTGCACATCGATGCCTGGATGGCCGTGGAGGGCGTGGACGGTTGGACAGTCGAACTGAGCCATCTGGCCCCGGCGGCTGGTGCACATCACCTGTACTTCATCAACCTTGGCGGTTACGAAGCCAACAGCTTTGGCGAAGCCCACCACTACCTGCTGGTGGTGGCCCGCAACAAACAGGAGGCCACGCGCAAAGGCAAGCAACAGATGCTGCGCCACTGGTCCCAAGCCCACACCGATGGGGTGCTGGACATCGACGACTGCCTGCCCATCGACCTGGTAGACGGTCGCTATATTCATCTGGTGCAGGGCCCGCACCGGCCAATCATCCAGCAGAACGACTACATCGTCCTGAGCTGAACCCTACCCGAACGGGGTATGGCGCCCACCGGCCACCTGCCTGACAGTGCAATCAGTCCCTCAGCCTGATAACACGCACAACTTAAGGTGGGTCCCCATGCGTAAAGCCTTTATCGCCCTGTTCAGCGCCGCATTGCTTGCCTCCGCCACCTTGAGCCAGGCCGCCGACGACCCAGGCAATACCTTGCGCATCTACAACTGGGCGGACTACATCGGCGACACCACCCTGGCCGATTTCGAGAAAGCCACGGGGATCAAGGTGGTCTACGACACCTACGACTCCTACGAAACCGTGCAGGGCAAGCTGCTTTCCGGACGCTCCGGGTATGACTTGGCCCTGCTCAACGCCTCCCTGGTGCCGCTGCTGATCAAGGGCGGCGTGTTCCAGTCGCTGGACAAGTCCCAGTTACCCGACTGGAAGAACCTTGATCCATTGGTGCTGAAAAGCCTGGAAGCCCACGACCCTGGCGTCACCTATTCCGCGCCCTACACCTGGGGCAGCAATGGCGTGACCTACAACGTCGACCTGATCAAGGCGCGCATGCCGGACGCGCCTATCGGTTCCCTGGCGATGATTTTCGACCCGAAGGTGGTGTCGCGCTTCGCCGATTGCGGCATCACGTTCATGGATTCCCCCACCGACATGATTCCCCTGGCCTTGACCTACCTCGGCCTGGACCCTAACAGCGTCGCCCCAAAAGACCTCAAGGCCGCCCAGGACGTGTTGATGGCGGTGCGCCCGTACATCCGCAAATTCGACTCCAGCGGTTTCATCAACGGTTTGGCCAACGGTGATCTGTGTCTTGCCACCACCTGGTCCGGCGACTACGCCACGTCCCAGGCACGGGCAACGGAGGCCGGGGCCAAGATCACGCTGGACTATTTCATTCCCAAGGAAGGCTCGCTGATCTGGTTCGATAACTTCTACATCCCCGCCGATGCGCCCCATGTGGCCAACGCCCACCGGTTCATCGAATTCCTCCTGCAACCCAGCACCATGGCCGGCGTCAGCAACACCATCCACTACGCCAATAGCAACCTGGCCGCCAAGCCCTTGGTGAATGCCGATATCCGCGACAACCCGGCCATCTACCCCGACCCGACAACGATGCAGCGCCTGTTCACCCAGAAAAGCCAGCCGCCGGCCGCTGTACGCCTGATCACGCGCACCTGGAACGCCGTGAAGACCGGCAAGTGACCCCCAGCCATTGAAGGTAAATGCCATGACTCTGCCAAATCCCGCTTTCTTCGCCCAGTTCGACCACGACAAACTGGACGCCGCCGACAAAGCCCACTACATGCACGGTTTCCATATGTTCGACGAACACCGTGAACAAGGCTCGTTGAACATCGCGATGGGCGACGGCGCCTACATCTATGACACTCACGGCAACCGTTACCTGGATGCGGTCGGTGGCATGTGGTGTACGAATATCGGCCTGGGTCGCGAGGAAATGGCCGACGCCATCGCCAACCAGGTGCGCCAACTGGCGTACTCCAACCCGTTCTGTGACATGGCCAACGTCACCGCCATTGAACTCTGCGCCAAGCTCGCGAGCCTGGCGCCCGGCGACCTTGATCATGTGTTCCTCACCACTGGCGGCTCCACGGCGGTGGACACGGCCTACCGACTGGTGCAGTTCTATCAGAACAGTCGCGGCAAACCGACCAAGAAGCACATTATCTCGCGCTTCAGCGCCTACCACGGCAGTACGTTCCTGACGATGTCGATTGGTAACAAGGCCGCTGACCGCGCGCCGGAATTCGACTTCATGAGCGACCTGTTCCACCACATCTCTTGCCCCAACTACTATCGTGCGCCGGAGGGGATGAGCGAAGCAGACTTTCTCGACTTCCTGGTGAACGAGTTCGAAGACAAGATCCTCACCCTCGGTGCGGACAATGTGGCGGCGTTCTTCGCTGAGCCGATCATGGGTTCCGGCGGCGTGATCATTCCGCCCCAGGGCTACCATCGGCGCATGTGGGAAATCTGCCAGCGTCATGACCTGCTGTACGTCGCCGATGAAGTGGTGACTTCATTCGGGCGCCTCGGTGCGTTTTTCGCCTCCGAAGAGGTGTTCGGCATGCAGCCCGACATCATCACCACCGCCAAGGGCCTGACTTCCGGCTACCTGCCGCTGGGCGCGTGCATTTTCTCGCAGCGTATCTGGCAAGTGATCGGTGAGCCGGGCAAGGGCCGCTGCTTCACTCACGGTTTCACCTACAGCGGGCATCCGGTGAGTTGCGTCGCCGCACTGAAAAATATCGAAATCATCGAGCGGGAAAACCTGCTGGCCCATGTCGAAGAGGTCGGCGTGTATCTGGAACAACGCCTGAAGACCCTGGCCGACTTGCCCCTGGTAGGCGACATCCGCTGCCAGCGCCTGATGGCCTGCATTGAGTTCGTGGCGGATAAACGCACCAAGGCGCTGTTGCCGGACGCGGTCAACATTGGTGAGAAAATCCACCTGCGCGCCCAGGCCAAGGGCTTGCTGGTGCGCCCCATCGGCCATCTGAACGTGATGTCACCGCCACTGATCATCACCCACGCCCAGGTCGATGAGGTGGTGGAGACCCTGCGCCAGTGCATCCTCGACACGGCAGCCGAACTGCGCGCCAGCGGCGAGTACCTGGGCCGATGACCTATAGCGCCGAGCCCGTCTCGGCGTTGTGGCCTGGGCATCGACGGCCGGGTAGACTGGCCGTCATGACAACCACCAGCCCTGCCCCCTCCCTGCAGCAACTGGAAGCCTGGCACCACGCCCTGGGCCAGGCGCTTATTCATGTGGACGAGGCCTCGTTCCTCGGACACCTGGCCAGCGCGCTCTGCACGCTCACGCCCATCGAATCGATGATGATCAGCCTGGAACGCCAGGGCCTGCCGCCGCACTTGCTGTATCAGCAAGGCATTCCCCGCACCTACCAGGACGAGATCATCCACCGCTACTTTTCCCGTGGCTACTTGCTCGATCCCTTCTGCCTGGCAGTGGACAAGGGCCTGGCCGAAGGTTTCTACCACTTGGCCGAGATTGCCCCGGACGACTTTTTCAACAGCGAGTACTACAAGACCTATTACCTGCGCAGCGGCGGCGCCCAGGAGAGCTACTACATTGTCGACCTGTGTCCCCAGAGCAAGATTTCTCTGTGCATGTTCCAAGGCTTGAGCGCCGGGCAATTCACTGGGCCACAACTGGCGCTGCAGAAAGCCACCCAAGCCATGGTCCGCGAATTACTGCGCCGTTTCGGCACGAGCGGTGGCCTGACCAAAGTGATCAGCGACGACGCCTTCACCCAGACCCAGGCCCATCAGCAGATTGAAGCCGCGTTCATGGAATTTGGCAGCGGCGTATTGACCGTTCGTGAACGTGAGATCGCCCACTTGATCCTGCGCGGGCATTCGGTGAAATCCACCGCGCAAGTGCTAGGCATTTCGCCGGAAACCGTGCGCATGCATCGTAAGAATCTGTACACCAAGCTGGCGATCAATTCCCAGGCCGAGCTGTTTGCGCTGTTTATCGAATGGCTGACCTGCAGTGGCGCCATGGCCCGCAGTTGAACCACTCAGGCAATCGGTGGGAACTTTGCCAGGAAATAACCGCCTGAATCCGGTAGGCTCACCCTTTTCATTCAAGGAGTTACTTCCCATGGCCAAAGCCACCGCCCGTCACATCCTCGTTTCCACTGAAGACAAGTGCAACGAACTCAAGGCCCAAATCGAAGGCGGCGCCGATTTCGCAGAGATCGCCAAAGCCAACTCCAGCTGCCCGTCCAGCCGCGACGGCGGCAACCTGGGTTCGTTCGGTCCAGGCCAGATGGTCAAGGAATTCGACACTGTCGTCTTCAGCGCCCCGGTCAACACCGTGCAAGGCCCTGTGAAAACCCAGTTCGGCTACCACCTGCTGGAAGTCACCAGCCGCCAGGACTGATCCAGTCCGCGCTGATGCTTTAAACAACGGCCCGCCTTTTGGTGGGCCGTTGTGCATGTGATGACTGGCGACGCTGATGCCGTTAGCGTACAAATCCCTTTTCTACTTCACACGGCGTTCAAGGCTGACAATGCGATTGGCTTTTTCCTACATTTTGAGTTCGACCCTGGCCCTGCTGCTGGCCAGCACCGCCGTGATCGCGGCGCCCCAACCGTACCTGACTGTGTACGGCGAACCGGCCAAGTACCCCGCCGGCTTTACCCATTTTGACTATGCCAACCCGAACGCCCCCAAGGGCGGCAGCCTGCGCCGCTCGGCCATCGAGATCGGGCGCTTTGACCACGTGTTGCCCTATATCGACAAAGGCATCGGTGTTTCCCAGATCGACGGCTGGCTGTATGCGCCCCTGGCCCAGCGTTCCCTGGACGAGCCCTACACCGTTTACGGCCTGGTGGCCGAAAAGATGGAGCGCGCCGACGACGGCCTGTCGCTGCGTTTTTTCCTCAACCCCAAGGCTCGCTTTGCCGACGGCAAAGCCATCACCGCCGAAGATGTGCGCTACAGCTTCGACCTGCTGATGACCCAAGGCAGCCTGCGCTTTCGCACGCTGTTTGCCGACGTCAAGCACGTCGAAGTCGAGGGCGAACGCCAGGTGCGCTTCGATTTCTCCAGCAATGAAAACCGCACCCTGCCCCTGGACATCGCCACCCTGCCGGTCTTCCCGGAACACTGGTGGAAGACCCGCGACTTCGCCAATGGCGGCGGCTATGAGGCGCCTCTCGGCAGCGGCCCCTATAAAGTCAGCAAGGTCGACTCCGGCAGCACCATCACCTTTACCCGCGACCCGAGCTGGTGGGGCAAGGACCTGCCCGTCAGCCGTGGCCTGTATAACTTCGATCACCTGAGCCTGGAGTACTTCGGCGACACCGAAGTGGCCCGCCAGGTATTGCGCGGCGGTGCCTACGATTTCAACCGCGAGTTTTCCGCCACCGGTTACTCCATCGGCTACAACGGCCCGGCCCTGGATGACGGTCGCCTGCAACGCGCGCACTTGGCCAAGGAAATGCCGCAACCGGCCCAGGGTTATGTGTTCAATGTGCAAAAACCGATGTTCAAGGACCGCCGCGTGCGCCAGGCCCTGGCGATGCTGTGGGACTTCGAATGGGCCAACCGGCAGATGATGCGCAATATGTACATCCGCCAGCAGAGCTTCTTCTCCAACAGCCCGCTGGCGGCCAGCCAGCCGCCGACCCCAGAAGAACTGGCGATTCTTGAACCCTTGCGCGGCCAGGTGCCGGACGAAGTGTTCACCCAGGTGTTCAAGGCGCCGGTCACCGACGGCAGCGGCATGATCCGCGACAAGCAATTGCAGGCCCTGGCCTTGCTGGAGGAAGCCGGCTGGAAACCGGACGGCGACAAACTGGTGAATGCCGAGGGCGAACCGCTGGAATTCACTTTCCTTAATGCGCAAAGCGGCATGGAACGTCTGTTGCTGCCGTACAAGCGCAACCTGGCGCAGATTGGGATCACCCTGAATATCCGTCGTATCGACTCTTCCCAGTATGTGAATCGCGTGATGGCACGCGACTACGACATGATCGTCACCGGTTTTCCGGTCACCACCTCGCCCGGCATGGAGCTGTACAACTACTTCGGCTCGGCCGCCGCGTTCGACCCCGGCGCCAACAACTACATGGTGCTCAAGGACCCGGCCGTCGACAGCCTGATCAAGGGCCTGGTCAAGGCCGACACCCAGGCGCAGATGCTCACCTACGCCCATGCGCTGGACCGGGTGCTGCAATGGAATTACCTGTGGATCCCCAACTACTACCCGCCCGGCACGTCCGCCGCGTGGTGGAACCGCTTCGGCCGCCCGGCCATCGAGGCGAAAAACGACGAAGCCCTGGAAACCTGGTGGGAAATCAGCCCCACGCCCCTGACCAACGAACAAATGAACGCTGAGTTGAAAAAACGCGGAGGTGCGCGCTGATGTTTGCCTATATCGTGCGGCGCCTGCTGCTGATCATCCCGACGCTGGTGATCATCCTGCTGGTGAATTTCGTGATCGTACAAGCGGCCCCCGGCGGCCCGGTGGAGCAAGCCATTGCTCACTTGCAAGGCATTGGCGGCGGTAGCGTCGGTGGTTCCTCCGGCGAAGGCATCAGCGGCGGCTCCCGCGCCAGCCGTGGCCTGGACCCGAAGTTGATCGCGGACATCGAAAAACAATACGGCTTCGACAAGCCGGCACCGGAACGCCTGTGGCTGATGCTCAAGAGCTACGCGCAGCTGGACTTTGGTAACAGCTTCTTTCGCGGCAAGACGGTGATTGACCTGATCCTGGAAAAGATGCCGGTGACCATCTCCCTCGGCCTGTGGGCCACGCTCATCACCTACCTGGTGTCGATCCCCTTGGGGATTCGCAAGGCGGTGCGCCATGGCAGCAGTTTTGATGTGTGGAGCAGTACCGCGATTGTCATCGGCTATGCGATGCCCGCGTTCCTGTTTGCGATGTTCCTGATCGTGGTGTTTGCCGGCGGTACCTCGCTGAACTGGTTCCCGGTGCGCGGGCTGGTGTCGGAGAACTTCGAAGACCTCAGCACCGTGGGCAAGATTGCCGACTATTTCTGGCACCTCGTATTGCCGGTCACCTCGCTGGTCATCGGTGGGTTTGCCACGCTGACCATCCTCACCAAGAACTCGTTCTTGAATGAAATCACGCGCCAGTATGTGGTGACCGCCCGTGCCAAGGGCCTGAGCGAACGGCGCGTGTTGTACGGCCATGTGTTCCGTAACGCGATGTTGCTGGTGATCTCGGGGATTCCCCAGGCGTTTATCGCCGTGTTCTTCGCCGGTTCCCTGCTGATCGAGGTGATCTTCTCCCTCGATGGCCTGGGCCGCATGAGCTACGAAGCCGCCGTCTCCCGCGATTACCCGGTGGTCTTTGGTTCATTGTTTATCTTCACGTTGTTCGGCCTCTTGATAAAACTCATCGGTGACCTCTGCTACACCCTGGTGGACCCGCGTATCGACTTCGCCGCGAGGAACGCCTGATGCTTAACCTGTCTCCCGTGGCGCGCCGCCGTTTCGAACGCTTCAAGAAAAACCGCCGTGGCTGGTGGTCGCTGTG
>NZ_JACART010000018.1:0-167 GCF_013386445.1 Pseudomonas sp. P7759 | reverse complement strand
GTTCAAGCGTTACACCGAGCAACAGTTCGGCGGCCAGTTGCCCTTCCAGGCTGACTACCGCAGTGACTACGTGAAAAAGCTGATCGAGCAGGATGGCGGCTGGATGCTGTTCCCACCGATTCCGTTCAGCGACGACACGCCCAACTACGAACTCACCCGCCCTGCCC
>NZ_JACART010000156.1:0-306 GCF_013386445.1 Pseudomonas sp. P7759 | reverse complement strand
GTTGTCCACCAGGTTCACCAATACCCGGCGCAGGGCGTGGGGGCGGGTGTCGAGGACCACGGCGCTTTTGCCGCTGAGGCTCACCTGTTTGTGCATGTCCTGGTAATCAAATACCAGGCTGTCGAGGAAGGCGTCGAGGTTGATGCGGTGGCTGGCTTCGGTGGCGCCGTGGACGCTGCGCGCGTAGGCCACGCCTTCGCGTACCAGGTGTTCCATCTCGCCCAGGTCGCTCCAGAGTTTGTCGCGTTCGGCGCAGTCCTCCATGAATTCGGCGCGCAGTTTCATGCGGGTGATCGGGGTTTGCAG
>NZ_JACART010000155.1:0-401 GCF_013386445.1 Pseudomonas sp. P7759 | reverse complement strand
CCGAACAACAGAGCGCCGTGGCCGAAGAGGTCAACCGCAACGTTTCGGCGATCCGTACCGTGACCGAAACCCTCACCGGCCAGGCCACCGAGTCGGCGGCCATCAGCAGCCAACTCAATGCGTTGGCCAGCCAGCAGATGAAGCTGATGGATCAGTTCAGGGTCTGACTCGGTTCCAAAACCACAGAGATACTTGTGGGAGCCCGCTCCCACACTTGGATCACCTTGGCTTTAGAGACCTGGCCAGGCCTGTACGAACGCAGTCACATCTTCTTTAGCCGCCGTACGCGGTGGATTCTGCGGCGTGCCCAGGTAGAGGAAGCCAATCACTTCCTCATCTGCCGTCAGCCCCAGGCCTTTGGCGACATGGGCCGAATAGGACAACTCGCCAGTGCGCCACAC
>NZ_JACART010000154.1:0-637 GCF_013386445.1 Pseudomonas sp. P7759 | reverse complement strand
GGCCGACCTTGATCACGCTGGTGAGCGTGGCCGGTTGGTCAGCACGCGCATCCACCGCCCAGACGCCGACGTCTTCTTCACCAATGAACAGGCGCTGGCGCTGGTCATCGGCCACGCAGCCCTCGGGTTGGCTGTCGACTTTGAACTGGCGCACCAACTCGCCCTGCACCCGGCCGTCCGGTGCGCTCAAGCGGTATTGCAGGAAGGTGCCGTCCTTGCCATTGGCGATCGCGTAGATCTCACCGCTGGCAGGCTGGAACAGGCAGATGCCGTAGATTTCCTTGAGCGGCGTCGGCACTTCACCGGCGTCGCGCAGTTCGCCGCTCTGGCGGTCGATGCTGAACAGGCTCAGGCTGTTGTGATCGCGATTGCTCGCCACGGCCAGATCGACTGTGTGCGCGCCGAGCTTGAAGTTGGGGCGCACATCGACGTTATTCAGGCGGCCGACCGCCAGTTCCTGCAGCAGCTTGCCATCGAGGTCATAGGCCAGCAGGCCCTGCTTTTTGTTGGTGCCGAGCACGCGGCTTTTGGCAGGTTGTTCGGGGTGAATCCAGATCGCCGGGTCATCCGCCGCATCCCCCTGGCGACCGACCGGGTCGGTCTGGCGCAGGGCGGCGACTTCCGGCAACACCGGCTC
>NZ_JACART010000153.1:0-458 GCF_013386445.1 Pseudomonas sp. P7759 | reverse complement strand
ACAGCCACGTCGACTCCACCCATCTGAACCTGGGCCGCATCGCGGAAGAGAAAAACGACCCGCAGGGCGCCCTGTAAGAGTACGAACAGGTCGGCCCGGGCAATGACTACCTGCCGGCCCAACTGCGCCAGACCGATATCCTGGTGACCAGCGGCCGCGGCGCCGAGGCCTCGAAGAAGCTCGCCGCCGCCCGCGACGAGCAGCCGGACTACGCGATCCAGCTGTACCTTATCGAGGCCGAGATCCTTTCCGCCAACAATTATGGCGACCAGCCCTGGAAAGTCCTGCAGCAGGCCCTGATGCAATACCCGGACGATCTGAACCTGCTGTATACCCGTGTCATGCAGGCCGCAAAACGCAACGCTCTGGCCCAGCTGGAATAGGACTTGCGGGCGATCCGCAAGCGCGAGCCGGACAACGCCATGGCCTTGAACGCCCTGGGCTACACCCTGTCGGAC
>NZ_JACART010000017.1:0-180488 GCF_013386445.1 Pseudomonas sp. P7759 | reverse complement strand
GGAAGGAAAGGGCAAGATCATCGACATCCTCGGCGATGCAATTGAAGAAACCCATGACCTCGTTGATTCGTGTGTCGACTCGCTTAGAAATGGTATATTTGTATTATTAACATTTGTGCTAACCGTCGTGGTAGTCAACGGTCTCAAAGACACCAGTACCAGCGCGATATTCTCCTCGACCTACATTTGGGTCGTGGTTATCTTGTGCCTATTAATGAGCATTTGGGTTTTTAGTGCGCGTTCCAGTTCGCTCAGCCAGTTTGACAGGGCGTTCGACTCAATCGAAGAGTTGCTAAAACGAAACTACCATGGAGTACTTCAACTGGCCGAGGTTGACAATGCTTTGAACCCTGTTCGGATCAGCAACCGGGATTACTTGAGGAGTCAGTCGACACATTATGTCAGGGTGTGGTTGCTCATCGTCTTACTTCTGATTACCGGTTTCGTCATAGGAAACGTGCTTTTCGTTCAAGCGTCAACAGCGTCTAATTCAGCGCTCCCGCTTACACCAACCCAAGTACCAGTGCCGAACCCTGTAAATAAACAGGCCGCACCGTCTCCCGGTACGTTTGAACATACTAATCAACTGGATCGACTCAAGCCTACCAATGCGCTCGATCGCCGCGTCAATTTACGACATGGCAAATCCGATTAACAATGTATTTCTCCATCCCGGTTAATGTCGTGTACGCTCACTTTGAGCATTTTGAAAAAAACGTAACATTAGAGTTACCCAAGGAAATATTTAAAAATGTGGAATTTTTGCGGTGATATTGAGTACGAATGTCATAAGTGCAAAATCAAAAACACCATGCCTATTGATGACTTCAGCATTGAGTGCACAGGCGGCTCCGAAAGATCAATGGGAGCCGAAAGCATCTACGAGCTTATCTGCGAACTATCCTGTGCCAAATGTGGAAACAATATCTCATTAAACTTTGAAGCATCAGAATACCCGTCAGAAATCCTAAATTTCATCATTGACAACTCAACTGGCGCGAACACTTTAAACGAACCAAGAATTGAGTACTTACAAGAGTTCTACCAAGCCGATGACCTCGACTTGCTTTGGCAATCGATCCCCGAACTGATCACGACACTTAAAAGCAACCCAAAGCTAATAAGAGAAATATCACCTCGTGAATTCGAAGAGTTGATCGCGGAAATATTTCGAAAAAAAGGTTTTGAAGTTGAGCTTACCAAAAGAACTCGAGATGGCGGAAAAGACATTATTGCGATATCCACCGACCAACTTGGAATCAAAAACAAATACTTTATTGAATGCAAACGCTATGCGGAAGACAACAAAGTCGGTGTAGAAGTTGTGAGAGCGCTACATGGCGTGAAAAACATGAAAGAAGGACCAAATAAAACAGTCATAGCAACAACCTCTTTTTTACGAAAGACGCTAGAGATTTTGTTAACAATGAAATTTCCAGCAGTTGGGACATGACACTTGCAGATTTTGATGAAATTATGAAATGGATTAACGACCATTAAAAAATTTCGGCGGAGGAACCTCGCCCCCGCCTTTACTCTATGCCATCCATTGCGCTGGAAACGTAGGCGCGCCCGTAATTTTTACGATGAAGTCACTCACCGATAACAGTATGACCATCTGAGAATTCGGCCGGCTTCGTGCACACTCCATTTTCTAGTTATCACTCGAAAACAGATACCTTTCAACAGATATCAAACCCGAGCTCAACCATTCGCTGTTTCTCGTTGGGTTTCAGCACCTTCACGCCCCAAATCAATAGGTGACGAGGCCTGGAGCTAGCGACGTAGGCAAAACGCGCGGCTTCTGAAAGCGGATCTTTAAGCCAATCCTTCCAATGCGATTGGGAACCCGATTTGAGCGACGAGACAACAACAGTCACATCATGAGTCTCACCCTTCACCTGATGGATCGTGGCGTAGCGGCGTGTCGATGCCGGTTGCTGATGCGCCATGGATAGTCGAGCGGATAGCGCTTGGGACCCCAAACCCGCTGGTGCGACTAAGCTTACCTCCTTAAGGCCTGTAAGCTTTGCAGCGATAGCTTCCAACGCGAAAGGTTGGTCAGGGATCTGCCGAATTGCACGTTTCGCGAGTGCTGCCCATTGCTTCCAAGTCAGACCAATATCTGATGCCCCACAAACACTCAGGTATTTGAGGCAATTGAAAACAAATCGGCGCCACGCAAGCTTGGACTCTATCTCAATCGGACAATAGAGGCTCGCGGGAGTGACTTCGAGATTCAGCTTGAAAGCCAACCATCCTGCGAAAGACTTCAGTGCGCGCCTCACCTCCTCTAGGTTTTGGCTCTCGATCGATACACAGGACAAAGCCAAGTCTTCCAACACACTGAACTTTCCACCGCGTGAGAAACGTTGGAGTGTGCTGTGCCCCCGAGCAACGATCACCACATCTTGATAGCCTTGAGCAAGGGCGATGATCAGGGGAGTTAGCTCCGATGGGCACTGCTGATACTGAATCAGCTTCGGCTTCAATGGCTCGATGTTTGGGTTGCCAGCACTTTTTGCGACATTCAGCAGATCACTGCAAAGATCGACAATCGCCTGGCCGCTTCGCCAATTGGCAGTTAGTTCGTACTCAGTGAATTGCAGATCATCCAGCAGTTTCCGTACGCGCTCTGGATTTGATTTTCTGAACCCGTATATAGACTGATTCAAGTCACCCACAAAATGAAACTTCATTCCTCGCCTAGCTAATTGCCTGACAATGTCCAACTGCTCCGCGGACAGGTCCTGGCACTCGTCAACGACCGTAATAGGGAACCGGCGAACGACTTTGGCGAGATATTCTTCGAACTGAGTGCCTCTCAAAGCCATGAGGGCAATCATGTCGATGTCCCGGTAGGTTGCGAACCCGCCCTTCCAAAACCGCTTTTTGGTATCGACCAGATCCTGCTTGGTCTCAGCACTCAGCTCCGCAGCATTGAGCTGGACATCCGTCAGCTCTCCTGTAGCGAACACGAAGCGCTTACTGTCCAGGTCGTAGTCATATTTGCACGCTGAAATCGTCCTCCCACATATCTTGGTCTTCGTGCGAAAAATGTTGGCTGTCTTATCGATGAGCCGGATGCGATAGTCACCATCCCTCCCCGGATAACCTGTTATCTGACTCGCTATTTTTGCCACGATATGGGTGAGAAGGAAGCTGTCGAACGTAGAGACGCAATGGGGATGTGCCAGTGGCTCTCCCAAATGTTCGGTGAGCCGAAGTTTCAACTCATCAGTCGCGCTATTGGAAAAGGTCAACACAGCGATTCCGGATGGAAACCGCCGCCATTTCTGAATCGACTTGCACACCATGGCGGCAAGGACTTCAGTTTTGCCGCTTCCCGGACAAGCCTTTAGGTAGATATTCTCTTCCAGCGAAGCGCCTATATAAGCCCGCTGCTCATCGGTGGGGAACGTCATTCGGCGCCCTCTGGCTGTGCCTCACAAGCCCAGAGGATGGCTGCACGAATGTATTCGGGCACCACGAAATCCTCCAAGTTTTCCGCTAAGGCATCTGCCAGGACTTGAGCATAGAGGCCTTTACCCATGTCATCAGAGTCGATGCGATCCAGCAGTTGCCCAGCGTACTCTGCCTTTTGAGCGTTCGGCATGTCGCCAAAATTCAATTCCGATGCCTCGTCCAGTCCCTTTTTGACAGTGCCTTGAGTGGGCCAATGATTCGCGGCGACTGCAAACATCCTGCTCAGGTTGTTGCTCTCGAGGGCGATGTCATACTCGAAGGTCTTGTACTTACCGGCGTAAAGTCTTCCGTACTCGGATTTTGCAATGATCGGAATAAGCTTGAGGGCATGGTGAATCGCCCCGGATTCTCTAGACACCTTGCAAGCTCACTGCGTAACGTTTTTCAAACTCTACCGGTGACAGCTGATTGTTGAAACCATGCCGGCGTTTTGCGTTGTAGAACATCTCGATGTAATCGAACACATCACTACGAGCATCTTCGCGCGTGGAATAGATTTTCCGCTTGATCCGTTCCCGCTTTAGAAGCTGGAAAAAGCTCTCAGCCACGGCGTTGTCATGACAATTGCCTCGGCGACTCATGCTGGCAACCAAATTGTTCGCCTTCAAAAAGCTGCGCCAATCGGAGCTGCTGTACTGGCTGCCTTGGTCGGAATGAACCATCACCTCTTGCTTCGGTTTACGCCTCCAAACCGCCATCAATAACGCATCAATGGCCAAATCACTGGTCATCTGCGACTTCATTGACCAGCCAACGACCTGACGAGAAAACAGATCCAGCACCACTGCCAAATACAGCCAGCCTTCATACGTACGAATGTAAGTGATGTCGGTGACCCAAACTTTGTTGGGTTCTACGACATCAAACTGGCGCTTCAGTAAATTGGGTGAGGCGACCGCTGGCTTACCGCCGTACTTTCCAGGGCGACGTCGATACCCTGTCTGAGAGCGCAGCCCTTCAAGACGCATCAGCCTCGCCACACGATGGCGACCACAATCCTCACCGACTTCGCGCAGATCGTCATGGACTTTGCGATAGCCATAAACGCCGCCGCTCTCCAGCCAGGAATGCTTGATCAACCCCAGCAGTCGCTGGTCGTCTTTGGCGCGTACAGATTGCGGCTCAGACAGCCAGGCGTAATAACCGCTGGGATGGACTTTCAGCGTCAGGCAAAGCCGTCGAATGGAATAGTCGCCCGCTCGCTGCTTTATAAAGGCGTACTTCAACCGCACTCCTTGGCAAAGTACGCGGCGGCCTTTTTTAAGATGTCTCGCTCTTCGGTGACCCGCTTGAGTTCGGCTCGCAGACGACGCAGTTCAGCGTGCTGATCATCGTCTTGCTTCCTTTCTCCTTGAGGTTTGCTGTAGCGCTTTATCCAGGCATAGAGGCTATGCGACGACACGCCAAGACGCGCCGCCACATCAGCGACAGGCAGCTTCTTTTCGGTCACTTGATTGACCGCTTGGATTTTGAATTCTTCGGGGTAACGCGGGTTGCTCATGGCACCTCCTAATTGACCTCAGTTTAAGGCAAAGAGGTGTCTACGAAACCCGGGGCGATTCAGTAGTAGGCGCAGGAACGTCTCTTCACCTCGGTCCTCATCTACCTCTAGGATCAGCTCCGCCAGAATCGATGCGATGTACAGCAAGTTGTTGTACCCGAGGCTGTTCTCTTCGAGTGACCTGAATTGAGTAGCATCGGCGCCATTAAGGTCTGGGTAATACAGCAGTCTGAGACCCTCAACAATTTTCGAGAAATTGACCTCCGAAAACTGGATGAGCGTGCCCTGAGAGAGATTCATGCCCAAGGCTTCCTTGAGGTTGTCTCCAATCCGCTGGTTGGCCTGCTTGATGGCGTAGTCATCGCTCTCGGCCAACTCTTGATTGAATTCTCCAACCCGCTGCTCGAGCGGATGAGCCACTCCTGCCTTGCGGCACTCGTCGATCTCCTTGCGGCAAAGCGCCTTCATCAACCGGGCAAGCCGTGACTGGCGACCTTCGCGAAGTTTGACTTCGGCGTCACGCAACGGCGGGAGATAGACGCAGTGGATCAGATCGAGGATTTCGACCTCTACAGGCTTGATCCGCTGATGCCCACCCCAGATGGAGTATCGATATCGGCCGCGCGACTCCCGGTTCGTTGCAGTGAAGGTAAGTTTGGCCTCAGGCTCCTGGCCGCACCAATCGATAAAGGCTGTGCTCTCATCTTGGTCCAGCCCGCTGAACGTGGCCTCAATACGAATAGCCTCGGTAGCTAATGCCCCTGGCTCGAAGCCGCGGTAGAAGTCTCGCTCATGGATGTTTCGCTTTCCCGACTCGGAGTCATTGAACAACTGCCGAATTGCACTGATGATCCCCGTTTTACCAGCCCCATTCTCCCCTACCAGGACGTTGAGGCCATCATGCAACTCAATGGTGAAGCCTGTGTTGAAACATTTAAAACCATCAATTTCCAAGGCGCGGAGATACATTCGAGTCCTTTCCTGTAATAGTCGAGGAGATTCTCCTGCCTCACCCACTCACGGGCTGAGGCGGACATTCTCTGCATGATGGCAGTACGCACATACCTGTTTGATGTTTACTTATGAGCGTAGGAGCTGGGCAGCGAAGTCAATTTGCGATCTATCAACCGTGTCAGTTACCCAGTAAATAGCGCGAAGTGCAGCCCTTCCCTGATGCATAAAAGTCCTGGGACACCGCCTAGAACAAGCCAACCACGCCAACACGGCGTTCCCACTGCATCTCTGCCTCTCGCTTGTACTTGTCTGTTGTTCTCTCAACCTCTACCCGAGCAAACAACCGAAGATTCATTGCCAACGCAAGCTTCTTCAGAGCATTAGCATCAACTTCGAGAAGAAAACCCGATGATTTAGGCTCGTGCAATCGGCGTCCTTGATCAAAGGCCTCCTGCCACTCGACTCCACGGCTAAACATGGCTCCCCTAAGTCGCGTACCAAGATAGTCGGCACACTCTTCAACATCTGGGAAACACGTCCTCCAGACACCAGAAAGTGCCGCAAGCTCACGAGTATGCCTACCTCGAAAAACGCGCAACGAAGAGGACACTAGCGGCACGATCGGCTCCGTAACGCCCCCTTCACGCCAAGGCAACTCAAATCGGTACAAGTTGCGATTGCGAATCCGTGAGTCCGCGTATAACGCAGACAATGTGGCGCTAGGAAGCTCCATCCCAGTCGCGAGGGAACCGAACATTTCGACTCGGACAACACATGCCCTTTGGCATTGACTGCCTATCTCGCCGCCGCTGCGCTGCTCAGTGTACTCAAACAACCGGGCGAAGCCGTCCTCAACGCTAAGGGCGGCCTCTACGCAAGCATCAAGGTCAGCGAATTCCATGAAATCTGCATCACATGCCGCGACACTCAGCCAGTCTACTTTCTCGGGACGGGAGACAGGCTTGACCAAGCTATCGGTAGGGTCCCGCAACCTCAATACCTCTGCTGCTTCTGAGAGGTAAGTAGGATTGATCTCACGCGCATCCATGAGGCGAGAAACAGCGCGATTTACCGATGATCGGCATGCCTCGTCAAACGTCGCCGCAATCTCCAACTCATCAAAGTTGGTATTGATGTTATGCGCTCGATGTACCGCAGATTCCTGCTCCAACCCTTCGTGGGCGTCGGGATACGTCTCATGGAGAATTCGCAACGCCTCCGAGCGCATCAACTTCGGGTGGGCGAAGCCTTTCGAAAGAGTATTGATCACCCAACCTTGGTATTGGGTCCAAGGAACTGGAAAAAGGGCGCCACCAACAAGTTGCGGACTCAGCACCTCTGGAATACTAGGGTGCAAAAGCAACGCATGCGCCTTTTCAGCCAAGGGGTGAGCTGGGCTTGTCTGACGCTTATCTCCACTAAGCGCCAAAGCCAGCGAAGCGCGGATGTTGTAATGCGCCTCGCCAGAAGCTGCGTCATATAACCACGACGCCCATTGCTCCACCAGCTCTGGGTGCAACCGACCCAACGAGTCGAGCATCGAAATCACGTACTCTCGCTGCCCGTCGGTCAGGATGTGCCAGTAACTACGCATGAATTCAATCAGATCGGGTCTCTTGCCACACAGCTCCACCAAGGCTTCCACGGCCAGTAGCCGAACATCAATCTCAGGGTACTTTAGAAGCGCCAACAAATAGCCGACAGCCTCTCCCTCGAAACCGAACCCGTCCTCGGCAGATATCCAGTGATGTTCTATAGGCTTTGATATCAGACCGGCCGTGAGGCGCCGATTGTGAAGAGCCCAAGTGTCATACAGTGCAACGCCGTCCAAGGCCATTGCCGAATTCAAGCTATCAATGAGCCCTCCAAGCCTGTACACCAGTGACGTGGGGTACTTGTTGTACTGATGTCTGAAGCTGTCGAGCATGAAGCGGCAGCCCCTACTTGCATCAATTTCAAGTGACAACTCACATATTTCACGGCACAGATCCAAGTGCTCGAAAAAGAAATCCGCGATGGAGTCCCGTGCCTCTTCAAGTAACTCAAATGCTTCCTCCGGGTTCGCCAGACGATAGCGTTTCGCGACCTCAACCAAGGCCAGCGCGCGTGCGTCAGATGTCAATTTTTCTCGAGCGAGCGCCAACCAACTGGGCAGTTGAGTAAACGAAGCCCCCTGAATTCTGTCTGGCAGCAACGCACGAAGCTCGCCTTCAACACGGTAGCCAATGCCGACTGGGCGAAGCAATTTGTCAAGCCAGGCATCAAGATCGAAAGCCTCCTTAAATCGCGCGAAACTCAGTTGTGGTACTCCAACGAATAGCGAAAACCCGTCAACAGTCTCACGAACGACTTCTTCGGCAGCCTCGCGCAAATGTGCATCGTCCCTTCCATATAGACCAAGAATCTGCTGCTCGAATGATTCGAGGAATACCTCAAATTCCTGATCAAGGTCGGGGGGAACTGATTTCAGCGAAGACGTGGCGAGCAGCGCTCGGCGCCAATCATCACGCTCCTGAGACAACCTGGTCGCTGTCCTCTCCCTCAGCTCTTGATGAGCAAATTCCTCCAGTTTCACTCGGAATGCTGCGGTGTCGCCCGGGTCAAGTCTCTCCAATGTTGCTTTAACTTGCGTTCTGAAATCGTCGGAATAGTTTGTTTCTGACTGCTCCTCCGACGGTTCCTCAGGCTCCCAATACATCACCTCGTCACGCTGCGCATCCTCGTTGGCAGGTTCAATAGCGTTTCGCATCACGGCCCATTCGCTTAACAGCCGAGGCCGATTTTTCTCGACCAAAAACATTTGACGTGCGAACTCATAGGTCTCATCTGCTACGTCATAACTGCGTTGTTTGAGTAATGCCGCAAAGAAACCCCGCATTGCGGGCAGCGTCTCATCATCGAAGTGCCCATAGTTCTGCCAGCGAGACATCGTTTTCAGGACTGCCAGCAATATCCGTTTATCGAATGACGACACGGCGTTAAGTTCCGACAACACACCACCTAGTGCACGCTCACGAAATATTTGTCGCTCCTCGGCTACCACCCCCCGAAAGACTTCAGCTGGCCACCATTGCGCAACAAGGCCCAACAGACCTTCGATAGCAATCGCCACCTGTTTCCCGGCCCCCGTGTCCTCTAAATGGTGGGCAAGTTCGAGCTGTTCCGCTAGACGATGTCGACTGCCTTCAGGGTCTTTATCGTGAGCAAGCTTCAGGGGGATGAGTATTTCACTGAACTGATAGTCCTTGCGGTTGTGAACACCGCATGCAACGGTTGCGACATCGTTCCAAAGACGGACGGCTTCCTCCCTGAATCCGCAGGCACCCCAAGTACGCGCAACGTCAAGAAGAGCTGGCACGAGCGTCATCGTCTCCTCTTCTGCACGTGCTGCTGCTTCAACACTATCCAAGAGCCTGCGCTGAATCTGGGCAGCGACTGCTGCACGGTTACCAATCAGGGACTCGGCCAATTTGCGGGTAGCGGATGGAAAACGCCTGCATCGTTCACCACCATTAACCTCAAGCCAGTAAGAGCCCAGAGCAGTTTGGTCTTCTTTGTCTAAGAACTCGGCGGCACAATCCCATACATGCTGATACAGCTCGTGGGCAGAACCAGCATATAAGTGACCATGGTAGTGGGTGTCTGAATCACTCTGGAAAGTTTCCGGATGAATCGCAAGCCGATCGCAAATTGCCTTAAGTGATACAAGGCCATCACCCACTGCTTTCCCTGAGGCTGATTTCACCCAAAACTCAGCCAATGAAATCAGCGAAGTAACGATGTCACCAATAGGCGCCCTCAAGTGGACGCAACTCGCACGAAGTGCGGCTGCACCATCGACTCGATTGAGCATGAAGCTTCGGAACGCTTCGAACATCCCAATCAGATCTGGATTAAAATGGTGATTCTTAGCCAGTGTGTTCGGCACTGTGGGGATGGAAATGCTTTCTACACCGACAAAAGGAATAAGGTAACGCGCAAACTGAACTTGCACCCACGTTAGAAACTCATGGGGTAGGCACTCTAGTTTTATGCCCTCCGCAACAACGATGGCGTCGGGGATAGAGCCAGACTTTGAATATGCCACCGCCAATGCTGCTTGGCATGCAGCGCCTAGGATACAATCTGGCAGCTTCTGGCTAGAGATAGCAATTAGCTTGTCGATTGAGACGCGATCAACAAGGCTCTGCAGTACCTTTAATTGCAACTCAAGATTGAGTTTGCCATTCTCTATAGCCTCCGCAGCCGCAATCGCGTGACTTCCTTGGCGCTTTGACTGCCAACGCAATTGAGCGATCTCTCCTAACAGCGCCGCAGGTTCCATAACTAAACTAGCCACACGATATATAGCAGCGGTTCCTGGGTAACCAGAATTGCCGCGGGTGGCAAGTGACTCGCGAACGATAGCTGTAGGGAGCGTACGGCCGATCCGGCATGCATAATGCTCAGCAAATAGCGCAAAATCAGCGGGGGAGACCATGCAAAACTCGCCGTCCCAAACCGCACTCAACGCGCCATCCGACAGCCCGATGTCCATAAGAGTCATCGCCATTTCGACAGGCTTGAGTTCCACATTCTGCTCAATCAACCCTGCCTGTTGCCTTAAGAAACCGATGCGTATGAAGGAAACGAGATCGTTAGATTGAATACTTGCTCGCCAAATCAGATCCAGATTCCGCTGGATTTCACTCATTGGTCTGTAACAACTCCAAGCCCGATTCACCCAATCGTCATCGCAGGCATTAAGCGCCTCTTCGTGAAGCCCCTCATCTAATAAATGCCGAAATCTATGACGCCAAGATTCATCAGTTGTAGGCTCCGCTTCATACCAATCCAGAATTGCACGTGTGATCTCAGATCTATAATCGGCAGTACGCTCGCTTACGAACTCGGCAAGGCTAGCGTGATTGATCGCAAACCCTTTTGCTTCTGACACCTTCAATACGTAGCTGATTGCCTGTAACTTCTGTTTTACCACCGCGAGAGAAAGTGGATGATTAACGCTTCCGAGCAATTTTCTTAGCGTTTCTGGTGTGGTGTATTCTTGCCGAACGACCAATATGGCAATCAAATAAACCGTGTCTAAGTCCGCAGACCATTCTTGCCACATGTGATCATGAAAGTGATCAATCCTGTCGTTCCGCAGCGTGGGCGCTTGTCGCAGATACTTTCGGCGCTCCGCGATATTCATATCGAATAGTATTTTTGCCAAATATTCCAAGTAGATTGGCACGCCAGCCGAAACAACAAAGATTTGCTCTAGCAACTCACTGTCATGCGAGACGCCTCTATGCAGCATAAATTCAGACACTTGCAGACGATCAAACCGCTTGACAACTATTCGTCTAACGGACTCCCGCCTAAGGTGACTAACAATGGCAGAAGGTAGCGCCTGCTCGTATCTTGTTGTAACTATGATCAATACGTTATCTGGAAGATGCCCATCCAAAACACTTGTTAAGGGCTTGGATAGTAGGGACTCGCGAGTTTTTCGATCGACATGGTCAACCCCATCAATCAGAAACACAACTCGCTCGTTGCTTTTAGAAAGCTCCTGCAACCAATCGTTCAACAGTTCGACCGATGCTGGCGCATAGGCTTTGGGGAACTTAAAGTCAGGATATGCATCCTTCAGACCAGAGCATACAGAACGAACAAAGGCATCTTCCTGCAATCGTTCATTTCCCACGGCCCGCTCGTCCGGGATAAAACAATAGTATCCAAACCTTATGCTCGAATTTGCACGGAGAAATTTCGTCAACGCCGTTGACTTTCCAGCCCCTGGTTCACCAACCACGACAATGAAACCAGAGGAGAGACTTTCTAGCGCCCTGTCCAGAGCCATGAAAAGTTCTGGGGTTGGCACCCATAATTCCTCATCGACAGGGAACCGATGGCTCAAGCGCTCTGCAAAGCGATCCGACAGACCCAACTTCTCCAAAACAAGGTCTGCCGTTATCCTCGCGCTTCCAATAGACCATTTGACACATTCATCTAGCAAAACGCCGAACTGTTGTTGCTCGATACCGAGCTGACTCAAACGAGTCCTAACACGAGCCGAAACTGTATCGCGGTCATCTTGCGAGAGTTTGAATCGCAAAGACCTCAAGAACGCTGCGAATATTTCAGCGTCGGAGATGCCTGACGCTAGTTTGAGCTTTTCAATAGTCTGTTCGTAATATTGATATGCTGGAACAGACTCTATCGACATGCCCGGAGCACTCGATATATAGGGCTCATGAAACTCAGTAATGAACTGTTGCAGGCTTTGAACAAAGCCCTGCGCAGGCTGTTTGTTAATACCAGCCCTTCGCGTAGATAAGAGCTCTACGACTTTCTCCCCTTGCTCAGAGTGAATCTGCTGATATCCGCGTGCCAGCTTTTCCCAAAGTGAGCCGCCCTCATCCTCCGCGACCAAGCTAGCCAAGGTGAATGAGGTACTTTGATCTTCTGACCACTTAACCTGAACGAATCGGGCCCCCGAATCTGTGTCGATGATGAGGTCATCGATGTGTTTCGCGCGAGCGGGGTTTTCTAAGGTGACACTGCGTACCCTGGAGCCAATGTCGATCAACTCAAGCAGCTGCAGTGCTGCGACCAAATTCTGGTAATAAAAGCCGGCCTGCGCCTCAGCTCCTGCCATGGTTACTCTCCGATCCACTTAAGCGCATCAGCGCCTTGTAACTTAGTATCCCTTCATCAAGGAGCGCACGATGCGGAATGACGATATGCTTGATTCAGACAATCAAACCTGACTACGAAGCACCGTAATCGCCTCATCAACACTCGCTACGACCTTACAAGCGTATCGAGCATCAAGAGCAATGTGCTTGGCTGTGACCATCGACTTCAGGCCTCGCTCAGTGAGGAACACATCGCAGTATCCAAGGGCCGCAGCCGCATGATGAAAATCGTAGAAGTCATTTGCTTCCAGTTGCTGCGTTTTATTCCATCGCACGGCCGCGTGAAGGCAAGTGTTGATGTGGATCGTCCTAAGGGCGTCTTTGACTTCATCCTTCTTGAAGGCTGCGATCAGCAGTGCGTACCACTGTCGAACAAGACCATCCCACTCAGATCCCTCTCTCGGCATTGATTGGCTCATGGCCCGTTCAGCAATTTTTCGAGCTATGTCAGCGGCTACTGGCGCGAACAAGTCAAGGGCTCCTCGCAGCTCAATCTGGTAAGTTTGTTGAAAACTACGAAGGTCCCGGGCATGGTGTGCACTAGCTGCATTTAAGGTGTCAGCGAGATCTCGGTATTCAGGTCCAAGTGGCATGCCATCACCAAGAACTTCCACCATTTGGGATAATGGAATATCCCACATATGATCGAAGAATGCCTTTTGAACCGCCAGCTCAGTATTTGCATCGAAACCGGTGTTTGCTGGATGAACAATTCCCAGCACATAGCTCAGCTTGGACCATACCATCCCTCCCAAGGGCGGAGAGTTCCCTGTCATGCTTGTCGATGAGATAAAGCGCTCAAGCTCCATAGATGAACGCGTGTCAAACGGGATCAGCGCAACGCCTAGACTCAGCTCGTCAATCAACTCTGCCGTAGCCCCCCTTGTGCGATGATCGCTTTGCTTGAGTAGCTCGGCAAACGTGCTCTCGCTGATGGGACAGAACGCCAAACCGCTAGCGACCCGCTCCTTCAGAATCGTCAACAGCTCGCGCTGCCGCTCTGTGCTGCCCTGCTCTGCTACGACGTTCCTAAGTAAAATCCAAAACTTAATATCTAGGTAAATAGCTTGGCGTGACTCTAAAGCGAGTGCGAGTTCGGCTCGACGACTATCCACGTGCTGATCGAGTGAGACCTCTGGAGCGTCCAAATGCTGCTGTATAGTGCTGCCCATTCGCTCTTCCCTGTAAGGCTCTGGCCATATCGTATTCTGAAACGCGCGATGGAGCCACGATCCCGACTCAACCACCATCGCCAGCAGCACGAGACGTGTGATGACGCCAGTAGATCAAAACCTTGCACCAGACGGCCATGGTAAAATGTTAACGTCCCGACACCGAGCGCTGGATGACTGTGGATGGCCGACAAAATGGCGATAACTCCCTAATAGCGATTTCCCATCCATCACCTGCGACAGGGGGCATATTTGGGGGCAAATTTATGATTCTACTGCCCTTAAACCCCAGGTAGAGCCCTATTGAAATGTTCTTCGGAGAGAACGACCTTGACTGTATTTACAGGCTTTGGGCTTACCACGCTTTGCGGCGCGACTTAGCATCAACCGCAACCGCTTTACAATCGGCACCCCTTTAACAAGCGTCTTCGCACCTTCTGGCTCTTGCACTGATACGAGCTGCCCGGGGATACGAGAGTCGAACGCCTCTCAAGTGGCATATCTACCGAGATCCAAGATATCCGTGGGAGTAAATGTGGGAGTATTTTTTAGACATGAAAAAGCCCAACCTTTTCAGATTGGGCTAACTCATTGAAAAATATGGTCGGGACGGAGTGATTCGAACACTCGACCCCTAGCACCCCATGCAAGAACCATAGACTTTTGGCATTGCTCTCATGAGGTGCCTGATTAAAGATGAAGGCAGGGCATTCCTTATCTGCTTTGTCGATCAGCTTAGCCACCAGATCAGCGTTGCGGCGCTGTTGCACTGACAGCTTTGCACTCGCTTCTTCCAGGTGATCAATGCTGCACTTCTCCATAAAGCTGAAATGTTTGCCCAGTAGCCCGCAGAGAATGTCCGAGATCTGTATGGCAGGTTCATTGTGTGAAATTGCGAACCGGTAGCTTACGGGCTGGCCACCCCACGAAATTTCTTTGCGCTCAAGGCTTTCCCGGACCCGCGGTTCTTCGTCAAATACGTGAACCGATCTCACGAATGTGGCAAGTCTATGGATGAAGGCTGTATCAAAACCACTCACCAGCTCATCCTTCTCGTTGCCGCAAAGATACAACAGCGTAGTGACCCTGGAAGCCTCTTGGAGAAGGTCTGAGAGCGCAATTCTTGCCATGTTTCTGAACGTGAAGCCGCCACTGAAGAGAAACTGGCGTACAGCTTTTAGGAATTCGGGTATTCGCGCTGACGGTACGTTCGGGTAGTCGAAGGTCTTTAGTAGCCGGAAATACCCAAGTGGCTCTAGCCTCACTATGGCGTGCAGATCGTTTTTCAGATCGTCCCGAATGGATGTGTAGGTCTCGAATTGATCATGATCTAGCAGCGAGTCAATCAGGTCGACTATCGACCAGTTCAAGATGCTGAAGTTAGAGAAGTGAATGTAAGCTTGCGACTCCAGAAGCCATGTGAGGAACTGCTCCAGCTTGTTGGAGCTGAGGCAGGTGATGTAATCCCCCTGGGCCAGGTGCTTTAGCTTCAACTCTTTGACTGATGGCTGAATTCTCAATTGTGCCCTCAGGGCATAATATCAGGCAGGCTGGCCCCTGGCCCCAGCGCTACACCCCCGAGTACAAAGCAATCCAGAACCTCATGATTGAATCCGGTTCCAGTCAAGGGTAGGCTTCGGATATTGTTCGTTTCGTCGTAATACAGCGTGTAGGCCTTATTGATGTTCTTCATCAAGTCCTGCCCGGGAAATCTAAACAGGCCGGCATCGATCACTATTTTTTCGGAGCTGTCATCAATCATGGGTCTACCTGAGGTCGGTTCCGGCTGGAGGCGAAATGACACCCTAAGCCGTTTCGCGATACTGCGCACGATTTCCGTTCTATCAGTGATTGTCAGTAGAAGACCTTTTTAAACGGCCAGGAATGACCTGATCATCTGACGTTCATTGAACGACAGCGCAGCGCGCAACCTCATCAGCACCAAAGAACTGGTCGCGGCAAGTTGTTAGGATCAGCTTCTAGCTTCGACGCGAGATCGCGATCAGACACACGGCGCAACGTCTCGGCAGCCACAAACTGAGCGCGCATCGCAAGTACCATCAGCTCGATCCGGGTCATGCCGTGCGATGCATATCGGGTACCGACATAGTCAGGGAAATGCGCGATAGCGCCGCGAAGGCGATCGTCGTGCGCAGTCGAAACCTCGCCGATCAGCGCGTCGGCTAGCTTGACAAGGTGGTGCGACAATTTCCGGTATTGCGCCTCGGTCCAGCCGCGCGCGGCAAGTGCCCCTTTGAGCGCCAGTTCGGCGGTCAAGCAGATCGTCTGTACGGCAGCGTCGATATCGATGTCACCGGCGAGGATACGAGCGGTCGCCGCGAGGGACGAGCGCGCGTTAGCGAGTAGCTGAGGCGCATCCCCAGTCCCATGCTCCAGATCACTAACCCCATAGGCGAAATCCCACAGGTCGGCGACGCCATAAAAGGCACGCCAACCCTGTTCTGGGTATTGTTGGAAAATAAACTCCAGCTCATCGTGCGGTATCTCGATGCAGTCGAGGAGGTCAACTGAAACGGACCCATATCCGATGGCGATTAGAACCGGGTACATCTGGTCACGCAGCGCCACGCTGCCCTTGAGCATCGCTGGCATCGAGAAATCACCTGCGGGATAGAGCGTATGGTAGATCGCCATAAGCGGGTCCCACATCGCCTTGTCGAACACATCGCCGGAAATGCTATTGGCTTTCATCCAGGCCACCACCACGTGAAACGGCCGCTGGTGCAGTTTCAAGCCCTGCGTGATCAGTTCGTCGTCGCGTTGCCGCACAAACTCCTTGTCTATGGTCTTCGTCATAAAACTACTCCTCTCTGGGCTTAACACGGGGAGATGCGTTCAAAATGAACGCAACGATTCTGGACGCTTGAATCGTGCCTATCTCTACGGCCCCGGTTCGCGGCCGGGGCTTGGGGCGTACCTGGTCGTTTTCCTCTACGACGGACGTAGCTCACGCTGCTTGCGCATGATTGCCTTGGTGAGCGTCATTTTCAGTGCTTGTTCCTGCTCATTGTCCAGTGCGCCGGCCAGACGCAGACCAACACAAATACCATCGGCCCTCCCTTCCTCAAATGGGATTTGGCCGACAGTTCCTACCCGACTGATTTCCCTCAGCTGATAGACAACCGCATCATTGATGTGACCAGGTAGGGCCAGTTTGGCCAAGTCAATTTTCTCAAGCTCGTCCATATCGTCCATGCTAATTAGCCTTCATTGTTTAGACGCCAAGATTGGTGTCCTTCTATGTCCTCGGCCCCAGTTTGTTAGGCCCGAGCTTGGGGGGCAGTTGAGCATTTTCCAAGAATTGTTTGATCATAGTCGAATGGCTTCATCCGCATCCATACTCGGTAGCGAGCGCGATCATTACCATCCCAGTATCTGAGTCAGACCAATCTTTGGGATTGTTTTTGATTCAGGCAACAACTGCACGAACACCATCTTTGGTGGTGTACGCTTTTGGGAAACAGAGCCGCGCCTCAGGCAGAGCTTCACCCAACACCGCGATTGTATTACCAACGCCCTCTACCATCCCGAGGCATTGACCTATCAGAATAAACTCAGCGTTTGTAGTCTTTGCAACAGGCCGGGGCTCACTTACGAGTGAGCACTTTTTCAGTAACGATTCCCCATCAGCAAATGCCGTTAAGCTCGTAAGCGATAGCAATGCGGCAACCAAAATTCGTTTCATGTTTCCCTACTCGGCCCAGGGGAGCGAAAAGCGTCCCTCTCCTACGGCTTCGGCCCAGCACATGGCTGGGCTTGGGCGTACCTGGGCGTTTTCCGAGTTAATTGGACGTCTGAGCCAGCGCCTCGGCGTGGATCAGCTGGGCGTGCGCAGTGATGAGGTCAATCATTTCTTTGAATGCCTCTGTGGGCACCAGAATGTAACCATCGCGCTCGTTCAGGTGGAACGGCGAGAGCAAGAAGCCCGCGACCGTATCCGGGATCTGCAAAGCGCGAATTTCCTTGTGGGAAAGATCGCAAAATTCGTTATTGTTAACGCTCATGGCCCTTCTTTCCTTAACGTTTCTTCTGAGCGCGATGCCCCGGTGCCGTCTCCCAATAGCTCACAAAACGGATGTCCTCCACCTCGCTGCCGCTCAACCCCAGACCGCCATACCATCGGGCCTCAATAGCCCGGCGTCGACAAGATAGCGTTTGAGTATGAGCAACGACGGCGTGCACTCGGGCTGTGCGAGAAACTCATTGCCCAGCGCGGACGTGTACAGGCGCAGCCAATTGCGGGCGGGCACCCTTGGTAAGAACGCGGCCAAACCAGCGAAATTATCGCTGGAAAACACCAGACGCAGCGTACGCAGGATCGGCTGGTAATCCGGCGCAGAAAGCAGCGCAGCGAGGGTGTCATCGAGCAGGTGGGTAATCACGACTTTATTTAGCCGCTCCTCGACCTTGGCGTCCCCGAGCGCCACCCGTGGGTCAATTGCCACCGGGTAAATCGACTGAAACGACTTCGCGCCACTGAGCATGGACTCGTAGAGCACCTTGTCCGCCGTCGAACCGGTTACCAATACATCGTCGCCAAAGATCACATGCACCCCACTCCAGCGGTAGAAGTTCTCTGCGGGGATGACATGGTCCTGGACCAGGTTGACGCGTTCACGTTCTTCGGTGCTCAAGCTGGCGTAGTTCTCACAAGGCGGCGCGATCCGTGGAAGCTTGACGTTGATGATCGTGGGCAAATGCATATGAGCCAGTTTGACATTGATCTCGCTGACCACGATCTCATAGAGCACGTTCGCCGTGGACGGCACGTTGCGCCAGCCGGTGGTCATCAACACCACGTTGTCACCACTGGCCTTGGCGTTGAGAAACAGCCGGGCCCAATGGGAGTAGGGGTCGTCCAATTGCGTGCACCAGTAGTCAATGACCAACCAGGCCAGGTGGCGAATATCCTCAATGCTTCCATACTTGGCGCGGCTGTAGATCGCCACCAGCGCCGAGGCATCCGCCCCGGTCGTCATGTCGCGGAACGAGCCCGCGCCATCCTGCGTCAGGCAGTGCAAAGCATGACCGCCAAGTACCGAGACATAGCGGGGCATGCTGATCAGCCCGCGGGCCAGCAGGTCGGCAGCGAAAGCGCGAAAACCCCGTTTCGCATCCTCGAAGCGGGTCGATGCCAGCGCCTGTTCAAACTGACCCAACTGGGTTTCTACGGGAGCGCTGGCGATCTCACGCCAGCAGGTCGGGAGCGGTGCTTCGGTCATCATGTTCACGGTTGAATCAATCCATCGGAAATAGCCACGGTCGCAGTCAAGGTTCCCAGGGGGACATCGACTCGGCGGCGGCTCTCGTAGTAGCAAATGCTCTGTAAGCCAAGCGGTTGCAGGCTCTGGAGTAGTTCACGGATGCCAGCACCGGCATCTCGCGGGTCATGGGTATCAGAGCCGACGGTGAACGCCGCCTGGTGCTCGATCAGGTGAGGCAACAGGGCGCGCGACGGATAGGACCAGCGCCCATGCACCTCACGCCCCGATGCGTTGTCCAGGCTCGATTTGCGAATGCCCGAAGCGTTTAGCTCATACGCCACGCCGTTGCGCGCAAACAGCGGCAGTAAAGGCTCGAAATGGCGCAGTACGACCTCTTCGTCGACACCGCGCAACAGGGTGTCCGCATGCCCCACGGCATCAAACAGGCCGCTCCTCAGCAGTGCTTCCAGGTCCGCGAAATAACGATCCAGGAAGTTTTGGGCAGCCAGGCGCGGCAGCTCCCACACCTTTACCATTGGTTCGCCGGGCACTTCGACGTAGTGAATGGAGCCAATCACAAAGTCCAGTTCGTGGCGCGCCAGCAAGGCCCGGTTATAGATATCGGAGCCCGGCATATAGTCGAACTCAAGGCCACGCAAGATCTTGATTTCACCCCGGTACGCCGCCTGCGCCCGCTGGATATCGGCAAAGTAACTGTCGAGTTCGGACTCCAGCAGACGGTTATCGGAGTCCACCGGAAAAGGTGCGTGGTCGGTGATGGTCAATACCCTCACACCGGCTTTGATTGAAGCCCGGACAAGTTCGTCGACCGTGCCAATGGCATGTTTGGAATAGAAGGTATGGCTGTGGGAGTCGATCATGGGCACACCATCTGTTCAAGCAGGCCATCATGGTTCGCCAACTCCTTGACCAGCCAGTAAGGGTTGTTCGCTTTCGCCATAATCGCCTGCACCAACTCGCGGTCATCAAACCGTGCCAGCAGGTCGGTCAGCGGCTGGGTATACAGCGCCCGGGCCAAAGGGGTTTCACTGATATGGCTGGCGAGGTGCTCCCAGCGTACGTGATCAAAATGGATGTTGCCCAGACGCTGATTCTCGATACCGTAGAGATATAAATCACCGTTGGGCTTGACCGTCAGGTCCATGCCATTGGCAAGCGGCGGTTTGTTCAGGCTGCCAAAGGTAAAGCGCTTTTTGACCTTGATCTCGATGGCCTGGATGTAGTCGAGCAGATCCAGATAGCCTTCGGGTGTGCCTGGCGCGGGATGGACGAGGTTTTTGTAGTCGATGCCGAATGATTCGCCGTCCACCTTCAACACATCCTCCAGCGCATTGCAGGGTTCAATGGTTGCGTGAATACCCCAGCGCGCCAATTCGGCGACCAGAAAGTCACGGGTGAATACCCGGTCCGTGTCGATGGAGCGAAACGAAAAGCTCAAGCCCCCCGGACGCCGCGTGCGCAGGTAATCCAGACTCAGCCCATGGGCGCGCCATTTGACTTTCTCGATGTGGTGACTGTCGGCGCTCAAGCGGATGTTGCAGGTGTCGCCGTGGCTCAACACGATCTGGACGGTGGTGTCATAAAAATCGAGCATTTTGTCATGGGGAAAGAACCCGCTGGTGATGAACTCGAACGCCTTCCCACCATTAGAAAGGTGCAGGATTTCGTGGAATACCTTGATGTTATTGAGCGGCTCGCCTTCCCCGCTGATAGAGATGCGCTTGACCTGCGGGGCATTGATTAGGGCCGCTAGGTTCTCCCGGGCGAGCGTCGAAAGCTCCATGCCGATGCCGGTCTTGTGCTTGTCGGCATACATGCAGAATGCACAGCCGATTCCGCATATCTGGGTGATGTCGATGTAAAGGAGATGACCTTGCAGATCCATGCCTGAATTGCCTTATACGTACGAAGAGCAAAATGAAGTCAAGGGCGCCGTGGCCCCTGGATGTGTGTCGCCCGGCGCCCGACCTTGCGGAAATCTATCTCTGCGTTGAGTTTCTGCTCATACACCCACTGGCTTGCCTGGTGGCGCAGGTAGCGCTCGGTTGCACAGTCGCCACAGTTGGCCTTGAAGCCGGCCGGCTGCTGGAATACCAGCCGCACGGACGACCCGCAGACCGGGCAGGCCTGCAGCGCCACGAGTTCCTGCTGACGCAGCCCCAGGGCCTCGGCCTGCTGACCGGCGTTCGCAGCGGTCAGTGCCTGTTGCAACTGGGCCAGGTGTTTTTCCGACAAGACCTCGCGAAGCACCATCTGGGCCGATCCCATCTCCAGGCTGATGGCGCTCATCGCTCCCCCCGCCCCGCGCATCACGGTGCCCGGCACCTTGGTAATCGGCGTGCCATAGGCCTGCAGCAGCGGCTGCCAGAGAATCGCATCAACCAGATGGCCAAAGCGCTCCACGCCGTAGAGATCAAAGGGCGAAAGCGCTATCCAACCCGCCTCCAGCGCCGCCTCGTTGTTCACCTGCCCCAATGCGGGCCAGGCAATGACCCTCTGGGGCAGGCCAGGAGTATGGTCCGGGCGGTCGGTAAAGCTGAACCAGGGCACCACCGTCAGCAACACCTTGGCGTCCGTACCCAGGATGGAACTCACCAGTTCCCACTCCAGGCCTGAACTGCGAAGGCTCAGGGTTCGTCCCGCCCATTGCGCCTCATCCTTGCCATCCAGGTAAGGGGCCAGGGCGTGGCGCAACATTAGCCCCGCATAGCGTGAGTAAGCACTCGCCAACTGGCGATTTTGCTGAAGGCGCTCCTGGGGGGGCTTGCCTGCACGCCCCTGTACCTTGCGTAGTTCCTCCCACAAGACCGCCACATGACGATAGTGCGCGTCGTGACTGAGGATATTGGTCAAGTGCAGGCCACCGCTGGCTTGCGCCGACCGAGGCACCAGCGGATACAACCCAGTCTGTTTCAATCCGGCTATCGCCTTGGAGGCCGCCTTCAATTGCCGCAGGGTTTCACCCAGTAAATGTGAAGCTTCGCTGGTCATTTCCTGGTTACTGAAGGTTTGCCCCCAGAGTGCGCAAATGGCAATGGCCAGGCGATGATCAAGGCCATCGGCCCCATAGAATTCCAGCGCCTTGCTCAGGGTGCCCTGGATCTGCTCCAAGGTCGCGATGCGTCGCCACAGATGCCGCTCGATACGGTCCAGCAGGCGCGCATACACACGGTTTTCGTAAGTGTTGTAGTCGTCCTCGCTGAAACGCGCCAACACTTTCCTTGGGATGACACCGCTCAAGGTTTGCCGCTGCCAGCACTCCGAGTGAGACGCCAGGTGCACCAGCGCGCCTTTGGCCATGCGCTTGGCTCGGGCTACATCCGTGACCTCATTTTCGTAGTGAAGATCCAGGCGCGGGCGCAGTGATACCTGGTGCAAGTGGCCCTTGCTGATCACGTCCAGCAGCGACACCTCGAACGGCAACAGATGGCTTTGCTCATTGATCACCTCGGCCGGCATCAACGGCGACCTCAAGGTTGCCTGCCGCGAAAACTCTGGATCTAGGGACTCAAGCGCACTGGCAAACAGCTCGGCCTGAGGAGACAGCAGGGCGTTCGACGGCACGAACCCATGCAGCGCTTCGTCCAGCAGGCAGCGGTCGCTGCCATCGGGCACCAGGATGTCTTGCCGCAGTAGGGTGTGGCCGTTGATCGTCACGCCGGATTTGCCGGCCCAGCAGAAGCGCCCGGGCTCGACCAGACCGGGCAGCGTGGCCACGGGCTCGCCCAGCAGTCGGTCAAACCAGTTCAACGATGCCCTTCCCGGCGTTTGATGTCCGCCGTCAGCAGGTCCAGGGATTTGACCGGGTCGCCCTTGAGGTTCGCCTTGATCCAGAAGCTTTCAAGCGCGCTCATCAACTCCGTTACATCTGTGGTGCCAACGTCATAGCGCCCAGTCACCTTGCCCTTGCGCATCACACGGGTGGACAGCAGATGGTCGAGGGCCTGCCCCTCACTCGCTCCGGTCTCCAGCATGACCGGAATAAACCGCAGTGCCTGTTTCTCAAAGCGGTTGCCCCAACCTAGGTCAAAATGGCTGGCCAGTTGCTGGGTAAATTCATCGCGGGTCAGCCTACCGAGCAGGTCCTTTACAGGCATCTCATGGAGCAAGCACGCCCGATTGAAGGCTTTTTGCAACGAAAAGAATGAGTACCGCTTCTTCTCGTAAGGCTGGATGACAAACCCCGCATCCTGCTTGGGCAGGGTCATCACGTGGGCACGGTCGTAGGTCTTGTCGGCCAACTCGCTGGTGGATTCATCATGGTTGGCGGTACCGATAAACCAGACGTTATTCGGCACCAGTATTTTCCGGCCGTTCTTGAGGTTGAGCGGCGCACCCGACAGCGCGACTTCCGACAGACTGATCAGGCGCTCCCTTGGATCATTCTTCTCCAGCGCCGAAAGGAACTCGGAGAAATACTGCTCGGGCCTGGACAGGTTCATCTCGTCCAACAGCACCACGTTGCAGGCGTCGTCCCAGCGAGGGGTCTGCGCCTTGTACAAGGCTTGCAGACAATCCTTCTCATAGAAACGCCGCTCAAAGGCGTTGTAATGGCCCAGCAGGTCATCCCGGTCACGCCAACCCGCTTGTACGGCGATATCCGTGCAGAAGCCGCCCATGGCCTTGGCGAACGCCTTGGCCAAGCTAGTTTTGCCTGTGCCGCTAATGCCCTGGAACACATGAAGCTGGCTCATGGCCAAGCCGCCCAACAACACCCGGATGTCTTCAATGGGATAGAACAGTTTGACCGAGGCTTCTGCAGTGGCGATGCGATGCTGCAATTCAACCGCGAACGGCCCGAGGTCCTGCACCTCCTCCAACTCAGCGCCAGCACGGTAGTCCTTGTGGGTGTCCATCAAGGACATGGCAGGGAATGGCGTCTGGGTTTTCTGTGCGTTGGTCAGTTGCTCAACGGTGGTGGCCAGGTCATTTATCCTGGCGTCCAGGACGGTTGCATGAGTCTCCAGCACGCGTCTTTTTCGCTCGCTCCATTCAAGGTCAGTGGCCGCGACACGCGTCATGCCAACTTCGCGATTGGCCTTCTCGTATTTGGGCATGATGTCGGCAATCTGCATGCCCAGGTCCGCCACATGCTGGCGAAGTTTATCGTTTTCGCCCTGCAGCTCTGCGGCATCGGATTGTTCCAGCCGGGTAAGCAGCGCCCTGTTGTCTTCACGCAGTGCACTCAGTTCGTCAAGCAGGACCGTCGCCGACTGATCCCCCAACTGAGCTTTCAACAACTGCAACTCGGACAGCTCGTTTGCACTCTTATCCACCATTGCCCAGGCCTTGCGCTCGCGCGTTTCCACGCGTTCCACCTCGCGTGCGAAGCCGTTGCGCTCCTGCTCCATCTCGCGCGCAACCTGATCCTGCTGGGTCGCCTTGGCCTCCTTGACGGCGGCCCACTCCCGGTCCAGGCGGCGCGTGCGGTCCTCCACCTGCTGCTCGCGTTGTGCAAGCGCATCTTCACGGGTATCCAACACATCGGCACGGGCAGCCTCGGCTTCAGTGCAACGGAATTTCACATCGGCGAGCTGCCTGGCGAGCTGGCGCAATTCCTGGTTCAGGGCCTGTTTTTCTTCCTGAAGCAGCCCAATTTCGCTGTCATGCTGTTCGCCCAACATGCGCTGGCGCTCTTCGAGGACCACCAGCGCCAGGCGGTTCTGCTCGGCAAACCCGGCCTCGGCGTTGACCTCACGCAGCTTGACCTCACGCTCGCGCTGCGCCAATTCGCCATCGGCTTGCGCCTGTCGCTGCCGCACGCGTTCAAACTCGGCCTGGCGAAGAGCCTGGGCCTCATGCTGTACCTCAAGGACGGCCTGACGTTCATCCAGCTGTTGCATCCGCGCATCACATTCCCGGCCGGCCTGGTTGGTCAGTTCCCAGCGCTCCTCATACTCTTCGAGCAGTGTATCTGCGCGCTTGCCCAGGTCCTTACAGAACTGGGCGAAGCGCTCGATCCAGGTCGAAAACGCCTTGCTGTCGTCATCGCTGATGTGGGCGACCAGCTTGCTCAAGAAGGCTTCATCCACCGAAAAATCAGGGGCCAGGGACACACCGGAATACAGCTTGGAGGCATTCCCGAAGGAGGCGCTCCACATTGGCACCTGCTTCTCCAATTGCACGCGATTGGCAGTCTTGGCTGGTGCGGATGCGCCGCCTATCGGGGCGCTGTAAGGGGCGTTACGATTATTTTTGGCCATTACATCCATTCCTTGAAACGTTCGGTAAAGCCCAGGGCGTATTGAATATGTTGTTGCGCCATCGGCACGGTCACGGGGGTGACTTTCTTGCCGGTAAATTTGCTGTGGGCGTGGCTGCCCTGGTTACGCAGGGTGGCCAGCGCCAGGAGCTGTTCGAGTTGCAGCTGCTCTTCGGTCAGCGTCTTGAAGGGATGCCCGGCATGGCTGCTGGCGCCCCAACCGGCGGCAAAGAGCAGTGCCTTTAGGGAGCTGCTGGGGCTGGAGCACGCCGAGATGACCTGATCCAATTTTTGCCGGGCCAATTGCCCAACGACCTCGGCGTTGAACGCGGGCAACCGAAACGACGTCAGGATTTGGCGAGTGACGCGATAGTCAGCACGCTGCTCTCCCCTGGGCATCAGGGCAGGATCGACCGGGAACGTGCCGATCAGCCATTGCATCACCACCTCCAACAGCTTCTGGCACTCGGTCATGGCCGCTTCAAGCTCATTCTCGGCGGTATCGCCCTGGGCCAGTTTTTCCTGGCGGGACAGCAGCGCTGCCAGGTAACGCTTGATATCCGTCTGGCGCTCGACCCAGGGAAACTCGGTTAACACCCGAAGATCCGCCTGCTTTTGCAGATCGGCCAGCCACTGTTCGACGCTCTGCTCGTCGCCGCGAGGTGCCTCCACCAGGCTGGACAGGTACTTGAGCAGCCCCTGGTTTGCCTTCACCAACGGTAACAAGCGGCTGTCCATCCACCAGGCCTGGTCACGCAGGTCGAACGGGTCCCTGATTGCCCACAACTGCCCACCATCCGGGTCTGGCGTAATCCACACCAGTACATGAGCGAGTCGGGCCTGGGCGTCCTGGCGCTCCACCCCTTGCAGCTTTATCTGCTCGGGCAGGTCGGCCTTGCCATACAGCTGCAGCGTTGCCCGGTAGTCCTCGCGATAATCCCGATAGGCTTTCATCAACGCTGGCGTGCTGCAGGCCGGCTGCACACGCTGGTTGGGCAGAAGCAGAAAAGGTGCAGTCGTTTGACCGGTTTTCCTGTTCAGGGCAAAGACCGGGAACTGTCCACGTGTTTCGGTCGGGACGATGTCCTTGAGCTGTGCCTCGAAGCGCGGCCACAGTTCACCGCCGAGCGCGTCCTGGAAGAGGTACCCGGATTTGAGATTGGCACTGGCCTCCTCCTCGTCCAGCAGCATGCGCAAGCCCTTAGGGGTAACGGCATCCGCACGGGTCACCAGCCAGCCATTGCTGACGGCTTGGGCGAGGATCAGCTTGACCAGGTCTTCATGCAGGTTGGTCAGCTCGGCAATCGCCTCTGCCCGCACCACTTGGGCCCTGATCAGGCCCAATACGGCACGTTGGAACAGGTTCAACCGTGCACGCGTGACTTCGGGGTACAGCACCCGATGCACCCATACCGGCCACAACACGGCACGAGCGCTGCCGTGGGGCCTTTCGCCGAACTTGAGGTAGGTTCCGGATTCACCGAAGGCTGCCATGCGCACCTCCACAGAGTTGGTGCAGCGCCACCAGGGCAGGCACGGCTTCCTCTGCATCGACATGGGTCGCCAGTGCCGCATCACCGACGCAGATCAGCATCTGGCGCTGGCGACTCATGGCCACGTTCATCCGGTTGGGTAACCGCAGGAAGCCGTATTGCTCATTGAGCAGGGTCTCCCGGGACTTCTCCGGGCTATCTTCGGCACGCCCGGCCGGCCCGCGCCGACCTTGCGGGCCGGTGCGTACACAGGACAACAGCACCACATCAAACTCCTTGCCCTGGAAGGCATCCACCGAACCAACCCGCAGCCGCTCTTCTGAGTACTCAGACCCATCACTGCGGACTTTTTTCGCCCACTTGAATTGCTCATGGGGCTCGATGCCGGTGCTCTTGCGTTCCATCAAGGGCACACCATCGATCTGCACCTGGGTCAGTTTTTCCATGATCAGGTCACGCTGTGCGGCATAAAACGTGATCACCCCCACGGAGAGGGCTTCACCGCCCGCGATCATCAAACGCTTAACCTCTTCCACGACCCGCTCGGCTTCGGTCTCGCGCATGGGGCTAGTCCCTCCCAGACGTTGCGCAAGGCCCGCGCTGGCCGGCACATCGATCCACTGGCAGACCTTGTTTTCGTAATGCCCACCGTCGTTGCCCAAGGCCCGGATAAAGTCCGGCGCAAACGCAAAATCATCATCCTTGCGCGTGGTCTTGACCGCCTCTAACCCGACTTTTTCATAAAACTGTGCACTGACAAAATCCCCCAGCACGCGGTGCATGCGAAACTGTGTGTCGAGCATCACCACGCGGCGAATGCCGTCTTTTTTCTCCAGGTCCTGCAACATCAGGCGCATCCTCTGGAAAAGACTCGAGCGCAAGGCCTCCAGCTGCAACGCTGTGAGTGCATGCTCCTCCTGCAACTGGCTCTCGACTTCTGGCTCCAGCATGTGCGGCAACTGGCGGTCATCGCCGACCAGCACGATGCGCCGCTTGGCCATGGCCATGGGCACGAACAGGTCCAGCGGGTTGGCACGCGCGGCCTCATCAACGATGACGGTGTCGAACTCGATGTCCATGCTGTCCAGGTCTGACACGGCCTTGAGGCTGGCCATCTGGCGTCCGGCCGCCTGCTGGCAGGTGGCGCCCACCACCATGGAGTATTCCTGGGCCGCCGCCACGGCGGCGGCACGGTCCATTTCCAAACTGCCAGCCAGTTGCTCCAGTACCCAGGCCACCCCCAGCTTGCGCTGGGAAATCTTGTCTTGCAGATGCTGTTCCAATTGGTCGATCAAGCTGACGCCCAGGGCATCGAGTTGGTGCTTGAGTTGCGCAGGTCGGTAATCCGGCAGGAAGCGATCCAACAAGCGGTTCTTGCCCTCGGCCAGGCGCTGCAATAAATCCTGCGAGGCCTGCCGGCAATCGGCGGCTTGCTCCAGCAGCTCGCGCATTCCCTCACCGAGCGCTACATCGTGGCGCTTCAACCAACTGAGCAAGTCCCACGCACGGTCGGCACCGTCATCACTGAAGGCGCCAGGCTTAACCCGCAGGGCGCGAATGCGGCGCAGGGTTGCGCTGTCGACTGCGTCGGCGCCGCGTCCGCGAGGCAGAGGGTTGATCTGATCGATATAGTCCTGCAACGCCTGTTCCAAGCGCGCCGGCAGGAGCAGGCCGTGTTGCACCAGTGAACGGGCCGTCGCCAACATGTCCTTGAATGCATCGGCCCGTTCTGCTGGTGAAAGGTTTGAGACACGGGTCATCAACAAGGCCTGTGACAGGCGGCTGACGGGCTCCAATTCCGGATAGCGTTCGTACTCCTGGGCAATTTTGCCCTGGACATGCTCGACTTGGCGTTCAAGCCAGGGATCGATGCGATTGTCTTCTTCAACATCTCGACGCTTGCCGCCGATGCGTGTGGCCGGCAACTTGAACACGTCGCTGCGCTCCAGGGCGTTATCCACGGCATCATGCTGAAAGCTGCTGATCAGAACCTGCCCGGCAATGTTCTGCTCGCGCGTTTCTTCCGCCAGCCTGCGCTGCAAGGCTGCGATCACCTGGGTCTTGCCGGTACCGGGAGGGCCGATGATGATCGCCAGTTCCGGCGTATTGAGTGCCTTGTCCAACGCATCGATCTGTTTGTCTGTGGGTTGGCCACCTTTAAACGACTCGTTGGCGTAGGCTGTCAGGCCCTTGAGCGTGCGGCGCCGCTCCGCCGGTATGGCCAAACCTTCGAGCAACCACCTGAGTGACGGCAAGCGCCTGCCGGAATCAATGGACTGCTTGGCGATAAGGCGTCGCTTGCCAACGGTGCGGTTACCGGCAACGGACAGGTACAGCCAGCCCTCGGGGCTCTTGGGTTTAACGTCGTTATGGGTCGACACCGGCGTGAACACCAGACACTGTGCTTCAAAGCGGATCCGCCCACGGGGTGTCGGGGCAAACGAGGCGGACGGCGCTTCATTGCTCAATTCTTCCGACCAGTCCGGCGGCGCGTCCCCCAGGTCGAACTGGGTATCGCGGGACAAGTCCAGGCCCTTGTGACGCTCGCAGAATAGTTGGTAAGCCTCTGGGGACTTGGGCCACAAGCGCCAGGCGTTTTCTCGCCCGTTCTGAAAACTTTCATAGCGCACAAACCGCAACGCCTTGAGGGTCTGGGCCTGTTGCAGCGCGCGTTGCCACTCCTTGTCGTTGTACAGGTTCCACAATTCCAGGTAGCCCGCATTGTCGCGCAGCATAGCGTTGAGCAACACTTGCTGGGCAGGGCTATTGAGCTGCGCCGCGACCGACGCGTCCCGAAAGGCAAAGTCACCCACCAGTAACGAAAACGAATCGCTGCGCCGCACATGGCGAGCCACGCGTTTTACCAGCAGCGCACCGTCGGCGGTGCGCTCGATATCGGCGCGCCACCCCATGCCCAACACCTGGAAGCTGCCCTTGGCTGCGGTGTTGTTGAAGCGCGAAAGGGCCAGCCAATCACCTTCGAGCGCACCTTTGACCACAAACTGCTCCTGCATCCACTGGCAGGCCTGTTCGACATCGTTCTGGCCGATTTCCTGATGGGTATACAGGCTGTCGGCAATCAGCCCGTCGACCCTGAACTCTAGGTTCATGGCCGATACATCGGCAGGTGCGCAGTACTGCACCTGCAATCGGTTTTTTTTGCACGCTGCCAGCATCCAGCGCACCTGGTCCCGTGACGCCAAAGGGCCGAACAGGGTGCTTTGCGACGGATTGCAGGTCACCACGATACGTTCGTCGCCCTGCACCACCAGCCAATCATCCTGGTAGCGCTGAACGGTGATCGCTTCGTTCACGCGCAAGGACTGGGTTTCCTCAGTCGTCGAGAGGCTCAACACATCCGCGCAAAACAATGGGAATTCTTGAAGGTTCATCGTTCATCACCACCGGAATTGCCAGACGACATGGGTTTCCCCGGGAGGGCCGATATGCAACTGGTACGGCTGGTCATACTGGCCACGACGTGCCGCCTTGAGCCCCTGGAATTCCCCGAGTTGCTTGGGATCGCCCTCGCCTTGCAGGTACAGCTCGCCGTCTGGCAACTGGTGGATCCCCAGGCCCTTGCCGGTGTATTCGAGGCGTACATGGTCGGTGGGCCAACGGTCATAACTGAACGAGGGTAACAACCGCTTGAGCTCTTGGTTTGCCCCCGGTTGCAGGTACACACGGCGACCGGTGGCGATGCGGTGGTCAGGCAGTTCGGCGTCCCTTTCTTCCGGCGCCAGGCAGATGAACTCCTCGAACACCACCAGGTTGGCGTCGACCGGTGCATCGCAAAAAAAGCAGGCCATGTGCGCAGGGTCAACGCCAGTGCCCGGCATCAACGAGGTGGAGGTGCATTCGGCGCACTCAACCATGCGTTCGTCGATCTCCACCAGGGCTTCCAACCATTCGGCGATACCCGGGCGGGCGATTGCATCTTGCTTGCCCTGCTCGAAGCAGCGACTGAACAGCGCGGGCAAGCGGCTGTGTTCGGCCAATTGCAACGGCAGGTTGGCAAAGCAGGCATTGTCGGGGTCATCCGAATCATTGATCCATGGATGCTCTCCTCGCAGTGCCGCGTCCTCTTCCTCCGGCTCACCCAGTTCGACCAGTTCGCCCTTAAAGGGATGGTTGTGGGTCAACACGCGATAGGCGATGACGGCAAAGCTCCAGCAGTCCGTCAGGCTCGACAGCATGGCCTCGCCGCGCACCACTTCCGGCGCGCCATAGTCGGGGGTGTGAAGGGTCAGGCCGCTGTGGGCCTGCAGGCTGATGTTGTCGCAGTCGATCAGCCAGGTTTCGGCAAACCCGGGATCATCCGACACAAAAATATTGGCCGGGGACAGGTCGCCGTAGAGCATGCCGCGCCCATGCAGCTGGTTCAAGGTCCTGGCCAACTGGCACAGAATACGCACCCGCCGACGCAGGCCGCCCTGGGCCAGGTAATCACTGGCGGCATCGTCCTCGGCGGCGACAAAACTGTCCAACAGGCTTTGCAATGGAACCAGCCCGTCCATCAGCTCCATGACATAGCCAAAGCGCGGCGGCTTGAGCAGTGCCAGCGGTCGCGCCAGTTTCAGGTCGCTGAGGTCCTGGCGGATCAACCATGCCATATGACGATGCCAGCGTTGCTTGGCATCGAGGTCAGTATGGATAAAGCCCTTGACCAGGACAGTGGGCAATTGTGTGCGATACACCACACCTTGCCCGCCACGGCTCATCTCGCTCAACAAGTCGTAGCGAGTGCCCTTTTCATCCAGGACATGCTTGGTACTGCGCTGGGTAGCGGTCATTGTTTGTGATCCGTTCGAAAGATACCGGCGATGCTCTTGTCATCACCGTGAAGTGGCGTGGACCAGGCGTGCATTTCTCGCTCCAGCCAGGTGCGCATGCGGCGTCTGTTGCTGCGCGCAAGGCGGCGGTAAATCACATCGAAAAAGGGTTCCAACTGCTCGGGGATCAGATCGTCACTGATGCCGTCCGTCATCAGCAGCACGCCATCGCCGGGCAGTACCAATTCGAACTCGCAAGTCTGCCACAGCCCCTCGCCTGCCTGGGCCAGGGTGTCGGTCTGGTTGCCGAACCCCTGGCGCGCCGCGCTGATCACCCGGAAGGCACCTCGGCTCTTGAGCAGCAGCAGCCCATCCCCTATCTGCCCGGCCTGCCCACGGCCGCGGGCATCGACCCGAGCCCACAGGCAGGTGGTTTCGTAATCGCGATAGCGGGTGCCGAAATGCTCAAGCCAGGACAAGCGAATGGCCTGGCCCAGTTTTTGTGCAGAAACGGCGAAGGCCTGCCTGGTATGTTGCTTGACCAGGCGTACCGCCTTGCTGGAGCCGATGTGGCTCAGGCGCCGGCTGCCCAGGCCGTCACAGACCGCGATGCACCACCCCTGACGCACGCCATAGACCCCCATGGCATCCTGGTTGACCACGCCGTCCTGCAGGTGCCCCGGCCCGATGACCTTGGCACCAGACGCTGCCAGGCGCATCAGAATTCCCAGTCTTGATCATCGGCAGACGGCAGCTCCAACGGGAGCGTTTGATTGGGGGTCGACGACTGGCTAAGGGCGCTGACGCTCATGGTCACGGCACGGAAGAAGCGATGAATATCCCGTGCCTCAGAGGCTTGAAACAGCGGCGCTTCCTGATCATTGGCGAAGTCGGCCAGCATGCTCACATCTGCATCGGCACCGATGCCCATGGCGAAGCGCGTGGCCTTGGAGGAGCGCTCACCATTTTGCAATTGCGCAAAAGGCGTCTCCCACTCGTCATTGGGGTAACCATCGGAGACCAACACAATCACCGGTTTGTAGGCGCGGGACGGCACGATGTCTTTGTCTTCGATCAGTTGGCTGGCCAGGCGCAATGCGCCGCCCAAGGGCGTGGCGCCATCCGCCGTGAGCTGGCTGAAACTTTGGATTTGATGGGCCGGGGTCAAGGGCAGGTTCAACTCTGCGCTGCTGCCGCCAAAGGTGATCACGCTCACCTGGATTTCAGCGCGCAGGCGGCTTTCATGGGCAAAGGTGGCGATCATGTCCTGGAGCGCGCTGTTCAACGCCTCGATCTTGCCGCCCTCCGACATGCTGCCACTGGTGTCCGCCAGCACAATCACAGGCAAAGGACGGGCAGCTTGGATCTGGAATTTCTTGAGCTCTGACATTTCAACGGTTCCTTGGTAATCAGTAAGTGACGTCCTGGTTATAGCGAGCTTCGTGCCAGAATAATTTATTTCTTTAAAAACAATAAGTTACGAAATGCAAGGATCAATAACACCCGAAAAAAATAATATTCATTACTTCAAAGTAATTTTTCTTACCCTCGCTTGTTATTCGACACAGTGCTTTTCGATCCACTTGCTCAGGGTCTGCTGGCTCTTGAGCCCCAGGAGCAAGGCGGCTCGGGTTTTGTTCTGGCCCGTTGAGGCCAATGCGCCACGCACGTAGTGGCTCACGACTTTGGAAATGATGTGGTTGATGTCCACCCCTTGGGACACATCCATCGTCATCAGGTCGTTGTCCTGCGCCGGCAGTTTGAACAACGCCTGGTCAATATCGCCCCGGGTAATCAGCGAGTCCTGGCACCAGAGCGCAGCGCGCAGCAAGGTGGCGTGTAACTCCCTAACGTTGCCGCGCCACGGGTGCCGTTGGATGAGTTCCCTGGCCTCCAGCGAAACCTTTTTTTCCTTCAGGCTGGGATCTTGGCTGCCGATACCGGCCAGCAGCGCATCGGTCAAGAGCCGCAGGTCACCCTCGCGCTCGCGCAGCGCCGGCAGATGCAGGACACCTACAGCGATGCGATAAAACAGGTCCTCACGGAAACTGCCATGTGCGACGTCTGCCATCAGATTGCGGTGAGTGGCGGTGATCAGGCGCACATTCACCTGCACTTCACGACTGGCACCGACCGGCGTGAATGTGCCCTCTTGCAGTACACGCAATAGCCGCACCTGCACGGCCAAGGTCAGTTCACCGAACTCATCAAGAAATAGCGTCCCGCCATGAGCCTGTTCGAACACCCCAAGCCGATCTGCAATCGCGCCGGTAAACGCACCTTTTTTGTGGCCGAAGAGCACGGAATCAACCAGTTCAGAGGGAATAGCACCGCAGTTGACAGTTACGAACGGCTGGCTAGCGCGCGTTCCTGCGTTGTGGATGGCTCGGGCAAACAACTCTTTGCCGGTACCCGTCTCTCCATAGATAAGGACCGGCACGCCTTTCTCAGCAAGAACGTGGGCCTGTGCCTTGATGGCCAGCATGCGACCACTTTCCGCGACAATGCTGTCAAACGCGGCATCCACCGGCACTTGCTGCTCAGCCAGTTTGGCCAACTGGTTGCCGCTGATTGCGCTGGCCGCTGGAACATACTCGGCAGCGATTTCGAAGGGGATATCAACCTGCTGGACACCTTGTTCCAACGAAGATTGATAGAAGACTGCGGGGTAACGGGTCTTGCCCAACAGGATCCACACCGCCTGCATCGCAGGTGTTCCGGGGCTCAGCAAGATGGAAAGATGTGCCCCTTCTCCCACCAACCGCTGCAGATGCCGATTGGCCGCGTGATAAATCTCGCCGAAATGCACAGGGGAGGATAACGGCTCGACATAGGCCGTGACGGGAATATCGACTTGCTCGCGGAGCCAGCGAAGATAACGCTCAACCTGCTCCGCAGGGTACGCACACAAGAGTTCGACGACATCGAAATCGACAGCAGCGAGGGCCGAACAGACAGGCCCCGCCCCCTCGCCGATCACCGCTTTCAAATCGTTAGCGCCGATCCAACTGACCAAAACCTTATGCTTTACCGCAACCATCCCTGAGCTCCAACAAATCCTTTTGCTAACGAAGGCCCTCATCACGATCAAGGACTATCGCTACCAGATATCAAATCAAATGCCTTTATACTTAAAAAGTGGCCATTTAACATCTATCCGTTAGTAGGCATCCACATGATCCTATTTACTTCGATTTAGCATCAGGCTGATGCGGCAGGCTACACGCACTCTCCACCACGATGGAGGCGGCTCCAATCAGTGCTTATGCAATCAGCCAGATTTTGAATCTTGAATGCCTTGGAAGCAGAGGTACGTGCAAGAGTCGATTAACGAAATGATCAATCTTCTCGTTCGAGATGCGAAACTCGGCTATCACAGGTATGACGCTCTGGAAATTTACAAGCTGCAATTCGCCACCAAGGTGGCAAGGCTTTTACTTCTTCGGGCTGGGCTGTTCACGCCGACGATGAATTGACCTACGTGCCGAGACAAGACTGCCCCACCTCCAAACCTTCAAAAGTCCAGCACAGACAAGGATTCGCGAGGAGTCAGACTAGGTCAGTGAAATCTCAGCAACTGGGGAAATTCGGCGTAGGCGCCAACAGATCATTAAACTGAAGAGCAAGCACTGAATCAAGAAATAGGCATCTCTGTAACTATTTTCTTTCACGCGTCCTAACGGAAACATGCTTGCTCGACATTAGTGTAATGCTGAAATACGCATCGATACGTCAGCCTCTTTTCCATTTCTTCAGCCACTGGGTAGCGAGGTAAGTAGATTTTTAACTTCTGCCAACGTTGGTGCATAGGCTCCGGTATGTCGACACGATAGGGAGGCGCAAGCAGTTGAAAAACGCAGACGCTCCTTCAGATCGGTGATTCCCAGCAAATCTGCAGCCAACCAACCCGCCATGCTCGCATCGCCCGCCCCCACAGTATCGGCAACGTCCCCAAGAATCGCGGGCTGTTCGTATTGACGGTCCGACGTATGAAGAATCATTCCGTCTGCACCTCGGGTGAACAGGATCTGCGCCCTAAAGTTGAGCGCACGTAACTCATCCAAGGCCTGATGTTCGGTCAATCCGGGATAGAGGTGACGAAGGTCTTCATCGGACAGCTTGATCATGTCAGCCAGGGCGGTCATCGTTGGGAAAGTGCTCTCCCGGTAATATCTGTCCATCAAATTGCGCCAGTTCGGATCAAAGCTAATTCGTTTGCCAGCGCGTTTCACCTGTTCGGCGAGGCTGACCAAACGATCTCCCAATGGCTGTCGAGCCAGACTGATGCAGCCAAAATGACAAACTTCGGTATGGTCAAGCCAACCTTGCGGTAGCAGGCCCGTATCGAAAAACAGATCGGCATCCCCGGCAAAAAAGTACCTAGGCGGGCGGCTTGACGGAACGATGGCGACCAAGGGCTCTCGGTCCACTCGTTGTATAAATCGCATATCTAGCCCTGCCACCTCTGACTGTAGGGCTATCTCGTCGCCCAACGAGTCCGTACTGACGGCCCCTGCAAAGGAGCTGCTGACACTCAGGCGACTGAGCGCTCGTGCAACGTTCCAAGGCGCACCGCCCGAAAAACCCTGCCACTGTCCGGGTACGCCCTGTACAATGTCAGTCAGGGCTTCACCAAATACGATTGCCCGAGGCAATACCATCGTCCTTTCCTTTCTGATTAAAGAGATTTCTCGGCCGACTGGCCTTACACAATGGGTTCTGGAGAACCGCAGGGAATGGTGAGAACTTTTTCCAACGTCTGTGTCACTCCCACATCCCGCAAGCTGTTGTAGCACCATTCAAACGCCGCCACGAACTCGGGAGAGTTAGGAATCTGCACACCAAAAATCTCCTCAACTGTCAGCAATCGCTGAGTGATTAATGCATCATCGGCCACCAATACCTGACAAAACGCCGCCCGCGGATCCGCAATCAAGTAGATATTGCCATTCTCCTCCACCCCTTTCAAATACATAGCCCAGGCCGCCACCACCAGCGCCGCGCGCCGGGTATCCCGGCCCTCGGCAATCAAGCGGTTGATGGTCGGCACGGTGAACTTTGGAAGCTTCGACGAGCCATCCGAACACACCCGCTCCAGCTGATCGGCAATCGCCCGATTGGAGAAGCGTGAGACCAGGGTGTTCTGGTATTCGGTCAGGTCGATTCCCGGCACCGGCGCCAACTGCGGGGTCACATCCAGCTCCATGTAAGCGCGTATGTAGCGTACGAATAGCGAGTCATTCATGGTCTCATGGACGAACCGGTAACCCTTCAGGAACCCCAGATACGTCAGGGCCAGATGGCTGCCGTTGAGCAGCTTGATCTTCATCTCTTCGTAAGGCGTGACATCGTCGGTAAATTGCACACCGACCTTTTCCCAGGCCGGGCGCCCGTTGACGAACTTGTCTTCCAGCACCCATTGCGCAAAGGGTTCACAAACCACCGGCCAGGTGTCGTCAACACCGTGCTGGTCGGCCAGTTGCAGGCGATGTTCAACGCTGGTCATCGGCGTGATGCGGTCGACCATGGCGTTGGGGAAGCTGACGTTAGCCGCGATCCAGCCCGTTAGATCGGCATCGAGCAAAGCGGCAAAGGCCAGCAAAGCCTTGCGGGTCACGGCGCCGTTGTGCGGCAGGTTATCGCAGGACATCAAGGTGAAGGCTGGCGTGCCGGCGGCACGGCGTTTGGCCAGAGCGGCGCAGAGAAAGCCGAACACCGTTTTCGGGGCCGCCGGGCTGCTCAGGTCGTGCTGAATCTGCGGCAGATCGGCCATGAATTCGCCGTTGCTGTCGTCGATGCAATAACCGCCTTCGGTAATGGTCAGCGACACGATGCGGATTTGCGGGTCGGCGAGTTTTTCGATCAGTGCCTGGGCATTGTCCTCAGCCAACAGCATGTCGCGAATCGAGCCGATTACCCGCACTTCGGTGGCGTCGTTGTCTCCCAGTTCGAACAGGGTGAACAGACAGTCCTGGCCGTGCAGGTGGTCGTGGGCACGACGGTCTTCGCCGCGCAGGCCGACGCCGCAGATTGCCCATTCGAGGCCTTCGCCCAGGTTCATCAGCGCATCGGTATAATACGCCTGGTGGGCGCGATGGAAGCCGCCGACGCCGATATGGGCGATGCCCTGACGGGTGTCGCTCAGGTTGTAGGCGGGCAGAATCACCTCTGGGGCGAAACGGTTGAGGTTTTTTTTAGTGAGTTTCATACAGGATCCCTGAAATCAGGCGGCAGCGCGCAGTGGTCGGGTAACAGCCACGCCGTTGCCATCGAACAAATGGCAGTGGTCGGCATTCAAATGCAGGCTCAATGTTTCGCCGTAGCGGCTGGCTAGGTCGCCAAGCACGCGCATGGTCAAGGCCTCGCCGGACGCCGTGCGCATGTGGCAGAACGTGTCGCTGCCCAGATGTTCACCGACGTCGGCAGTGACCTGCAAGGTGCAGTCACCAGGCATGGCCAGTTCTAAATGCTCCGGGCGAATACCTTGAGTCACCGCGCCACTGACGCTCAGGCTGGCGCAGCTCACTCGCAATGTGATGCGGGTGCCGGCATCCAGCAAAACTTCACAGCCCTGGCGCTCGACAAGGCTGACGCTGCTCTTGAGAAATCCCTTTTTCGGCGTGCCGAGAAAACCGGCGACGACCAGGTTGGCCGGCTGATGGTAACGATCCAGACGCAAGCTGACCTGCTCGATCCTGCCACCATTGAACACCACTACCTTATCGGCCATGGTCATCGCTTCGACCTGATCGTGGGTCACGTAGATCATGGTCGCTTGCAAATCCTTGTGCAGGCGTAGCAGTTCAAGGTGCATCTGCACCCGCAGCGTGGCGTCAAGACTGGACAGTGGTTCATCGAACAGGAAAATTTTCGGGTTGCGCACGATGGCCCGGCCAATCGCAACGCGTTGCCGCTCGCCACCGGACAGTTGCTTCGGCTTAAGCTCAAGCATCGGCCTGAGTTCGAGAATACGTGCCGCTTCACTGACTTTTTTTAACACTTCGGCTTTTGGCACCCCGGCTAGGTCGAGGGCAAAGGACATGTTCTTGCGCACGCTCATGTGCGGATACAGGCCGTAGGCCTGGAACACCATCGCTAGGTCGCGCTTGGCCGGGCTGACTTCGGTGATGTCGCGGCCAAGCGCGATGGTGCCGCCGCAGACTTCCTCAAGGCCGGCAATCAGCCGCAACAGGGTGGGCTTGCCGCAGCCCGCGGGGGCGACGAAGACCACAAACTCCTTGTCGGTCACTTCCAGGCCGATGCCCTTGATGATAGAAAAGCCTTCGAAACGTTTTTGCAGATTCTTGATTTTCAGTTTGGCCATGGTGGGCCTCCATTTGAACTTATTTGGTGCGCCGTGCAGGATTTTTGTGGGGGCGAGCCTGCTCGCGACTATCCTTCAGACAACGGGTTATCATTGACATCTATTGCGAGCAAGCCCATTCCCACAAGGGGATTTATGAACAGCGGGCTTATTTCACTGCGCCGAAGGACAAACCGCGCACCAGCTGTTTCTGGCTGATCCAGCCAAAATTCAGGATCGGCGCGCAAGCCAGGGACGACACGGCGGACAACTTGGCCCAGAACAAGTCTTCGGGGCTGGAGTTGGAGGCGATCAGCGCAGTTAACGGCGCAACGGCCAACGAAGTCAGGCTCAGCGACTAAAATGCCTCGTTCCAGCACAGGATCAGCGACAGCAACACGGTGGAGGCCAGGCCGCCCTTGGCAATCGGCAGCAGAACGCGGACCATCTCCTGCCAGAGTGTGCGCAATCCAGGGGGCAGCTTCGAGGATGTCCTTGAAGTAGGTGTAAACCATCCACACCACAATCGGCAGGTTGATCGGGTCGTAGGGGGTCAGCGAAAAGTACAGGGTCATGCCCAGCGGCACGATCATCCACAACAGCAACAAGGCCACCGAGGGACTGACCAGAAACCGGCCAAGTTTGGCCACGCGACTTAATATCCGGGTGAGCTTTGGCATTTGAAATATTCATGGCGTAAGAACCGAGTCGTGTAGACCAGTGAAGTTCCAATGTGGGAGCGGGACTGCGTGGTTATTTCGGGTACCCGGCGCGCTTCATCTCCCGTTCGGTGGCCTGCTGGGCAGCGGCCAGGGCCTGGTCGATCAGCGCCGAGAACAACAATTTGCCGACCTAGATGCCAATGCCCAGGAACTCCGGGATGATCACTAACTGAATGCCGATGTACTGCACCGGTTTGGCGCTCGGCTTGCTCGGGGCCGCGGCTATGAGCAACTCCAGCGTGACTCTGACAAATGGCGCGGCGTTCAAGCACGCCTCGCTGTAGGCCGAGGCTCGGCTACCGGGCGGCTCGTTGGCGACGCCATCTTTTCCGCGACCAACGCCCCGAACTCCTTGAACGTAGCCCAGGCACTGAAGGTTTTTGCCGCCTCCTTGGCCTTGTAGCTGGTAGGGATCGCCAATGCCCAGAAGTACAACCAGGCCGAGCCTTTGTCGGTAACCTCGTGGGGCGCATGTCTCAAGCCGACGTGGTCGCTGACCTTGCTTTGGTTCTTGTCGGTGACGAACGAGCCGGCGACACTGGCATCGACCCAGATTACGCATTTTTCGCTGTTGAACAGCGCAAGGTTTTCGTTGAGACCGTTGCTTGACGCCACCTGTGTACCGGATTTTTTCATGGTGTTGACGTTGTTTTCGTATCTTTCGACGGTTGGCAGAATATGCGCTAATTACAGACTTCAATTGCGGGCAAAACAAATCATCCTTCGCATTTAGATTGATATTATTTTGCACTTAATTTTACAGCGAACGACACAGGGAAGGGCTGTACAGCGATGACAGACGATCGAATTCGTATAGGTTATCGGGTTGAAATACAGCACTCGTGGGAGCGAACTCAACTTTGGTTTTGCTCGGTCAACCGCTGCACCACCAACCGCCGGTAATGCGAAGGCGTCATGCCCTTCTGCTGCTGAAAGCGCCGGTTGAAATTGGAGATATTGTTGAAGCCTGATTCGAAGCACACGTCAGTCACCGATTTAACGCCATCGGCCAGTAGCTCGCAAGACTTGCTGATTCGCAGGCGATTGACAAACTCGATGAAACAGCGCCCGGTGGCCTGCCTGAACACCCGGCTGAAGTAGGTCGGTTTCATGCCCAGGTGCTCAGCCACTTCCTCCAGCGGCAGATCCCGGGCGTAATGGGCAAAGATGTAATCCACCGCTCGATTGGTACGATCGATGTGGTGCTCGTCGGCCAATTGCAGCGTCGTCGCACCTGATAAAAGTTGATAATCTTCGCAGGCGGCGAGCAACTCCAGGAGCATGAAAAAGTGTCCGAGGCGGGTCATACCTCGGGTGCTGGCAATGCATTGCATCAGGTCCATCGCCATGCCAATCGTGTGCTTGCAACGAAACTCGATGCCGTACTGCGCACGCTTCAACAGCGGCACCAGGATCTTGAGCTCGGCAAACACCTGATGGCCTTTGTCGAACAGTTCATCGGAAAAGTTGACCAACATGTCGCGCTTGGGCACCACTTCACCTTCGACAATCTGGCTGATCCAGTTGTGAGGTAGGTTGGGGCCAGTCAGGAACAGGGTTTGCGGATAGAAATTGCCGATGTAATCGCCGATGAACACCTTGCCGGAACTCGCGACTATCAGGTGCAGTTCGTACTCCTTGTGGAAATGCCAACGCACCAGCGGGCAGGGAAATCCGTGCTGGCGATAGATGATGGACAACCCGTTGTGGTCGTCCATCAGCTCGAAGGAAGGGTCAGTAATTTTCGCTGAGCGGTTCACATTAGACTGCTTTTTGTTTTATTGCATCTTACAAGGTCTATTTTCGCGACAGTTATAGCCACACCATTCATCCAATCGCGCATATGCCACAGAGTAACAACGCTTAGCCTAACGGGCTAACAAGCATGATAAACTATAGGAGAGCCTCTAGGGATAGCCTGAAACAGCCAAGCATTTCTAGCTTTCTTCAGATACCGTCAGCTTTGAACACAACGATGGATCAAAGACGATCAGATCACCGGTTAATTTCTGGATTTTTTAGCCACCGCAAGCGCCTCGTAGACACACCTCACCAACACCCGCCAGTAAATATCTACGCTTTATCAACAGACTCGACAACATGAACGGCGGCACCAACAGTGCCGCAGCTTTGCCCATACCACGAAAAAGCTCCTCACATGACTGAATTAGCACCTAATTGCCCAGAACGGAGCTCAACCTTCGCTCTGACGGCACTAGCTTTGCTTCTTTGATTTAGCATTTGGTTTCGTACGGAATACAGCGTTTGCCCAGCTTCCCGTACACGCCACGCCGGGCGTCAATCTACCACATGGCGACCTTAACGCTCAGAGCGCGCTCTACTCCGGTTCCAGCAACCGACGGAAGTTGAAAATAATAATTTCATACGCGCCTCCTTCAACGCCAGAACGCTGTAGCCGACCAGTTTTGCATCAAATGAATACGCAGCATCGTCATCAGGGGATAGGTCGGACGCTAACCACTCCCCTTCGGATGATGCGGCTCGATCAGGGCAAATAAATCCTTACACAGGACGATCCTATCCATCTCGGCGGGAATAATACTTTGCGGCCTGCTTGCGCACTCCAAAGTACTCGGCAGGGGCAAAGGCAATTTGCTTCATCGGAGTGGTAGCGGGTGAAGCTCCGCCATTTTGCCAAGCTCAAGAAATCTTCATCAGAGTTCCCCTAGGAACCTGCCGTCCAATACTTGGGCACGTCATCGCATTTTTCAACCGACGATCAACGGGACTTACTATTTCCTCGCGGCGTCTAATCTTATTTGCAAAAAACTCTGATTGCGCGCATTAGCTCCAGCAAAAGCCGCGCTTGGGCGCGGAAATCCGCACGTTAGCTAGATGTCAGTATTCGACCAGTATAGCTCGCGACAAACGCATGCCGCAGAAGAGATCGCAGATCATCCTCCACTACATTGAACCATCGCACTATACCTTAGCCCCCGAGCAACGCCAGCAGATCAGCAACAAGCTGATCATGCGTCCGCAACCGGACGAAGACATTTCCTTGCACGGGATGACGAAGGAGCAGGGCCTGTATAAGGGCATGCAATTATGGAGCGGCTCCAATTCCACAACTACAAAATAGTATCAGTTTTCGTGCTCATACTTAGTAGCAGTTATCTTTTACACGATGAGATCCTTGCAGTATTACCTGCCGATTTCGCTACAGCCTCTTCGGCGTTGTTTAACTTACAAATACAATAAAGGAAAGCGTTATGGCCACTCGCCAAGCGTCCCGAGGGCTGCTGTTCGGCATGCCTATATGTCTTATCTGGGGTTACGTCGCCATTGCCCTATTTATGTCTGGGGATGGCATTGAACTCGCCTTCCTGTCTCGTTACATTGTCGATCTCGGCTTCTCCCCCACCCGAGCATCCTTTCTTTTTACTGTTTATGGTCTGCTCGCCGCTTTGTCCAGCTGGAGTTCCGGCGTGCTGGCCGAAACCTTCGGTCCGCGTCGAATCATGTTGATCGGCGTCGTGGCCTGGCTGATCTTCCATGCGCTATTTCTGACGCTCGGCCTGAGCGCACAGAACTACCCATTAATGGTGCTTTTTTATGGAATTCGTGGGCTTGCTTACCCCTTGTTCATCTACGCATTCCTGGTCTGGATTGCTCAAGTGACGCCCGGGGCCCGCCTTGCTTCAGCGATGGGTTGGTATTGGACCATGTATTCCATCGGTATCGGTTTTCTCGGGATGTATCTGCCGAGCCTGAGCATTTCGCGGATTGGCTTTATCGGTACACTTTGGATGGCAACATTGTGGGTCGCGCTGGCTGCGGTATTGATTGTGTTCGTAGTTGAGGATCAAGGCAAGGCACGGGAAGGCACGCCGGCAAGCTTCGCCGACCGTTTGCGCGACCTGAGCCGAGGGGTGACCATCCTCTTCGATCAACGCAGCATTTTGATTGCAGCCATTGTACGGGTCATCTGCAACCTGACCTTGTTTGGATTCCCTGTGATTATGCCGCTTTACCTCACTTCGGAAGCCGTAGGCTTCACCATGGAGCAATGGTTGTATCTGTGGGGGCTGATGTTCGTTGTCACCATTTTCACTAACGTGATGTGGGGATGGATCGGGGACCGAATCGGCTGGCTATGGCAGATGCGTTGGTTCGGCTGTGTTGGCTGCGCGCTGGCGACCCTGGCTTTCTATTACTTGCCTCTGATGTATGGCGCTCACTTCGGACTGGCCAGTACCGCCGCAATTGCACTGGGTATTTGCGTCTCAGCGTTCGTTCCCATTGGACCTGTATTTCTTGCCATTGCCCCGGAACAGCAAGGGGCGGCTATGTCCGCCCACAACCTCGCCGCTGGAATGTCGAACTTTATGGGGCCGGCCATTGCAACGCTAACGATTTCCTGGCTTGGAGTCCAAGGGGTGGTGTGGGTCTATGCTTTGCTGTATCTGGTGGGCGCGGTATTGACATGTTGTATTCGAATCGACCAGCCAAAGCTTCAGACGGACGAGGAGCCAGCCCGTCATTTTTCAACTCACGCCACTGCCAACGAAGTTATTTTAACGAGGAAATAGTGCCAAGCAGTTATAATCTTCAATAAACAGAGCTAAAAAGAAGAGAAGAGTTATATTGACCTAGCTGCAATTATGAAGACACTAGTAAATACTATATCTATGCGACGTGATGGCAAAAACTTATGCACCCAACAATCACGCCTTACGCGATTAAACCGGTTGCCATTTGTGCGGCAACAACTAATCGATCTCACACGCCAATTGAGAGGCAGGCGTGTGAGCCATAAGCATATGGATGATACTCACTCACGAAGGACTTCAATCAACTTGCCGCAAAACGTCGCAAAGTCGAAAGTTCGTCTGAATGCATCAGTATTTTCGAAAAACAGGTTTGATAGCATCTCGACGAGCGTGCTCGCTGGCTTTTCTGTTTTGAGCGCGCAGCTCGCCCGCCCCATCAGCTGTTTTCGAGCCATCCACGGTTTTGCTGGGCGTACAGTGTGGTCAACTGAGCCGTATTCTTCGTCAGGTAAGAAAGCTTCGGACAAGTTGATCAAGAACATTTGTCGTCCGTTCCACCCAACCCAACGAGCCATCGCAGCGACGCCCGGGCCGACGGTTTTATGTCGCCATCGCCAACAAATGTAGTCACTAAGGTGCGTTTCGTGTTCAGCTGGATATTCAACATTACTTCGTCAAGGATGAGCGAGCATTTCTGCCCACCTGTAGCTCCTACGGTGAGGTAAACAACCAAGGGGGCACTCTATTGACTGATCACGCACTCATAAATATCCATTGCTGATGGTGATTTACAGCAGCCTACTTCAAAAGGCCTCCGTCACCACCGCATCACGTCAAAGGTCGCGTCGCGAAGTCGAAAAAACCACTGATTTTAGGTGTCAATCTGCGGTCGGGTGTGAAGAGTAAATGCAAGGGCCGACTCGGCGGCGGGTAGTCGGGCGGCAACGCGATCAGTTCACTTTGCTGCTATGATTTGCGCATAAGCTCCACGGGTTGAAGCATTCTGCCCAATCCGGCCAGCGCACAGAAGTGGCTCGCCGCGATAAACCGGCTGCCCACCGGAACAGTAACCTTCCCTTCAGCTGCGTTAAACATCCAATGGGTACGCAGCTCAATATATGAAAACCCCGGGCACTCATGGGACTGAGGGTCCCACGGTATTTCAATCGCAGGCTTGCCTTTCGAGTAAGACGGCACGCCACACAGAATGAACCTTTAGGGCGTCGACGGCCTACGACCAGGCCGCTGTCCGAGAGCCACCCATCGGCCGCCCCCCCCTTCTTTGATCTATTGCCATGCCGACTGGACAGAACAATAACGACTGGAAGCAGGGGTTTTCACCACCTCGCCTGAACGCATGATCGCGCCCGCGTCAACATGGCGCCTACCAGCAGATTGATTTCGGAAAGCCGGAGGGGGATTGAGCGGGCCACGGCCCAAGGATCACCCTACTTTCACACGTCGTAAGCCTGAGGCAGGCTTTGTGAACGTCGACATGGCGCTTGCGGAGCCATGCTTTTTGATCATGCCACGAACGATTGGCGAGACGTCATTCAATTCAAAATTGATGTTTCAACGGCGATTTTCACAGGGAAGTACAGCGATTGGCTGGGCAGTCTGCAATGGATGAGCCATGCCATCAATGACGCGGCGCTGCATGTTTACAGGAAAGCCGAACCAGGCAACCTTCAAGAATCCGGAGAAATTCCCGTCGATCTGTTGGCGCTTCTGGACACTCCCTGAGTCAAGCCCGAGCCCTCTCCTAAAAGCAGCGCGGTCGCAAGAAAAGTCCGCGACAACACCTTGTACGCCAAGAGTGCGACGCTCTATTGCCCAGCTGAATGCTCCTTTTTATCAACCGGGATTTTTTTGAGCCACTGTAGTGGCCAATCCATCCCGGACACAGTTTTGAGTTTTTCTTCAGCTTTCGCCGGAGCCAGTCCATCGTTGAAATGATGAAGTCGGATCCAGTTTTAGTGGCTCATCAGGTATTGGCCAATGTCTCGTTGAGCTTGCTGCCCGGTCAGGTAGCCCGTGGTCGGTATCCACACTGATTTCAAGCTGCGAAATACGCGCTCCATCGGTGCATTTTCCCAGCAGTTGCCTCGGCGGCTCATGCCCTGGCGAATGCGGTAGCGCCACAGTCTCTGGCGGAACTGGCGGCTGCCATATTGCGATCCCTGATCGGAGTGGAACATTAGCCCCTGAGGCTTTCCACGTTGTTCGTAAGCGACATCCAGCGCTTTGACCACCAGGCCTCCATCCGGCTTTTCTGATAAGGCCCAGTCAACCACTCTGCGTGCATAGAGATCCAAGACAACTGCCAGATAGTGCCATTTGCCCTGTGCCCAGACGTAAGTGATGTCTCCACACCAGACCTGATTTGGCGCTTCGACATCAATCGCTCGGTTCAAGGTATTCGGAATATCTGGCCGCTCCGCTGTGGCCATTTTGTATGCATGTGATCCTGGCTGCTTGCTGATCAACGCCAGCTCACGCATCAGGCTGCGTACCTTGAACCGCCCGATTTGCTTACCCTCTTCTTGCATCATTGCCATGATGGTACGGCTGCCGGACGCACTTCGACTTCTCGTGAACAACTCATTCACTCGACTGGGCAACCGCAGTCGCTCAACGTCCGGAGTTCGCCTTAATTAACGGGCTCATGATCGCTGAGCTGGCGGATCAGCGCGTACGCTCGAGATCTTCCGACATCAAGAGCGCGGTAGCCTTTTTTAGTATCGATTTCTCGCGTTCAAGGCGCGTGATCCAGGCTTCCAACTCTTAAATTTTTTGCTGCTCTGGCGTCAACGCTTTGCTGGCCGGCGTAACGCCGCCGCGCTCCTGCTGAAGCTAATTACCCCATCGGCGCAGTGCCGACTCGACCAAACCGAGCGAACGGGCCGCCTCGGCATGGCTGTAACCTTGATCGAGCACCAAGCAGGCAGCTTCGCGCTTGAACTCAGGGGTAAAGGTACGGTGCTGCTTGGTCATCGGAAACCTCTCTGTGGCGAGCATTCTTGCCTAAATGGGTGTCCGGGGTTAGTAGACCGCTACAACCAGCCTCGTCAAAATTATCGCTCTCCTGAGCATTTAAGCCAGCATGACCTACTTGTCACATGTCGTTAGCCGAGAAGTGGCTTGTGTTCACGCGAAGCTCAACATATCGTCAAACGCTGATAGCCATCGCGAAGCGCGTCGATGGTCAGAATCCGCCGCTTTGCGAGAGCCTGGAGTCTCGCGTTTCAAAAAGGGGGCTAGCCCGAAGTTGCTGACTGATACCTTAGGAAATATAGCGGTAGTAATCTCACAAATCTTTCACATCGAAGCGAATATCGTTATCTGAGTTCCGAGCCCCCCCCCCTTTAAGACCGCTCCTCCCATCGCGGGCATTTCTTTGTCTGAAATTCGCCAAAGGCGCTTGTGGCCAGGTGATCTAAGCTTCATCAATGAATAGGTCAGGCTCCCCTGAATACTCACCGCACGGCATCCCTTTGTAATGGTCAAGCCGAACTCTAGACTGGCGGTCCTAGCTTGTTGGGTGTCACTAGATAATAATCGCTATACTTAACAATGCCTTAACATTGGATGGCTGTAATGCAATCTCCTTTGGAAGCATCCCTTTTGCCCGTTCCCGCGGGCTTTTTTTTGAGCTCTATTAGTAAATGCACGAGCAAACCGTCTTGCAGGATTAAGCCGGAAGCCACCTTTGCGGCGGCAGCGCTGCAATCTCACCTGTCCGCTGCGTAGGCGGGCGTGTCGGTACATCCTTCAGGTAGGCATCGGGATCATGCCCACTGCTCCGCACCGATTGAATCAAACTTATGATCGCATCGCCGCGTTTGCCGCTGCGTAGCGACCCTGCAAAGAGCCAGGCCTTACGCCCCGGCGCCCAAGGCAGTACCTGGTTCTTACACCAATTATTATCAATGGGCACGGCCCGGTCATCGCGGTAGCGCCATAGCGCCATCCAGCGTTTCAAGCTGTTATCCAAGGCTTTGCCATTGGTCGAACCGTTGTGAACGGTATCGCGCAGGGCAACCATCAAGGCACACAACACACCCATCACCGGAACTGCCTTTTCTTGCAGTATTCGGCGGCATATGTCCGACTCCAGACCCTTGATTTCCTCCTCGCTCTATTACAGCGGCTGCATGTAACGCAACTTGCAGCGACTCCAGTTCCGCCTCAATGGCAGCGAAATCGGTATCGATCAGATCGTCTGAGTCAACCAACCTGTTCCGGGCTCATTTGCTCCTTACGTTTGGCGAACTTGGAGTGCTTGAGCTGGGCGATCTCGTGGCTGAATTTTTCGATCACCGTTTTGTCGTGATCGCTCTTCTTGTCCATGACCTGGGAGGTCTTGCCCATCGTTTCGAACTGCTCGTCGAGCCCCGAGACGCGTTGCAGCAAATGCTCCGCAAATGCACGCAATTGTTCGGGGTTCAGTTGGTAGAGGTAGGGGATCAAAGTTATGCAGCCGATCTTGCCAGATCAGCGTAAACACAACGATAGCCTGATCAGACAATTACGCAACCGGACAGGGCATGGTTCAGCTTAGAGGATGGAAATTGCGTTTCCGAGGCCAACTCTCTGCCTTGGCAGACCCAGTATCAAAGCGTGCAGCTGTCAGGTGCTCAGCTCCATTTGTGAACCGTGAGGCATACCAGACCAAGCGAGTTTGCCCAGGTGGAGCCGCCGTGCCGCCAACCCGATGCCCAATCCGTTGCGCACCAGGTCTTTCATGCGGTTAGCGCGGCAATTGGCGAACAGATAAGCATAGTGCGGTTGCGCCGCACCGAACACTGAAATCACTCGGGCACTGACGGCGCCGGTGCCTGCATGCATGTCCATCGGCTCGGTGGTGAGCCAGGTGATACCGATGCGAATCATCGCAACAGCTCTCGAAGAAAATTCGTGCAGGTGGCAGCTTTTTCCACTGGCCAATTCATCTTTATGGGAGTGCGCGGTGCAGGATTGGAAAACTGATACCGGACGGCTGAGCACGCGTTCCAGCATCAAGCATCTGAGGATGCAGCGGGATGAACGTAGGCTGAAGAGCCAAGGCTTTTTGATTCTACAACCGAATCCATTTGTGGACGACGTTGGCATTGAGGCTGTAGCTCAAGACGATGTTTGCGGTGGAGGCCTGGATTCGGAGCACTTCCAATGACCTGGGCTTTGAAAGATTTGCTGTAGGTACGGCGTTGAGGGCGCATAAAAAATTCGCTTGATGGATCAAATATAATGTCCACTTAAGTGGACACCAAGGCTTTCGGCGGTTGTGTCAGGAAGATGTTTTGGTCGGACGGATACCTCTATTTACCGTTCTCATCCCAATAGATCGTGGGGGCTCCGCTTTGACTGCGCTAGTCATGTCCAGGCAGTGACAGCGGGCTGATAAGACAGTACTCGATTGCAGGATAAACCTTCTCCATTCATTCCCAGTAACATATCCCGCAAGCCCCATATCGTCCGCTACACCATGTCTTTGCTTTTTGCGGCTGGGTAGAGGACTTGGTCGGACGGCTACGTATTTCCTGCTGAAACAGAATCATAGTTGCGCGAGGGTTTACTCGATCTCGTGCCCCCCCATAAAATGACCGATCCGTGATATCCGCCCATTGCTGCGGGGCCGCTCATTCTGCGCGCTATCATCGCGCTCCGAGTACCAGTTGCCGACTCTGTCTCGCACCCTGGATGGACCCTCAGAGAAAGTGTCCATCGACGCCCTCCAGAGCAGCGTGAGTACGATCGACGATGGACTCGACATGGCGTATGGCAGCCAGCAAGCGCTATCGAGCCGCATCGACGCTGTGTAAAGCAGGACAACGCAGGCCCAAGAAGCTGCAACTTACGTCATTCGTTCATTCGAAACTGCTGGCGATCTCTTGGTAGTGGAAGCCAACCTTGAGTCGCTTGACGGCAAACTGCAGAAAATGAGCATACCTCAGGCTCAAGCGATCCCAACCGCCCTCAAAGCCCCTCCCTATAAATCGAAACTCGCACCGATAAAAGCCCCGCCCATCCTGCAAGACCCTCAGCCTTCAGCTGGTCGGTCTCGAACACCGAGGCGCAGGCCCCTTCCTGTCTATTACCCCCACCGGAAGCACGCGATTGATTCATATCTACCTGACTCGGCCAGGCGAGGTGATCAGTGACAGCACCTGACGCCTCAAGGTAGTAGATGAGCGAAGAGAAAACCTTCGACGCCGGCGGGACAACCAGAACCCAGTGCATCCGGCCATGAGTACAGCGTCATGAAGCTACCGATCGTTCGAACCATCATCTACATCAAGCATTTACTGCAGTGGGCATTGGGCCCACACGATACGTATCGCACCATGGGTGGCGACCGCTAGTGTTCAACAGTTCACTACCAAAAGCACGCTGTCCCCGGACAACCTTCATGATCAATCAGCGCCGGAGTGGGGCATGGCTGAGGCATCAATTTAATAGAGTGCCGATGTCCGGAATGTGGGGTCAAGTCCACTTCGATGATCCGATAGAACCCCGGCATCGCCTCCAATCGGTCAAATTCCACTGTACGAATTTCCGTAAGAATAAAACGGGCCGGCGGGGTTTATCCAGTGGCGGTTTTTTCCTAAAGTGCGCCACAGCACACGCAGAGTCGCCCACGGGAGCTCGTACCAGAGTGGCCACGAATGGACTGTAGGGCATTAGCTTAAGTGCCGGCAGGCAAAACGCAGATAGCTAATCGCGGGATTTTTTTAAGCCAAAGTGGCGCCGATTGGTCAGCGAGTTTTGTCAGAAATTTGCTATAGGTATAACCGAACAGACGCCTACTATTACCCACCTCGCCGCCTGGCGAGGCGCCATTATCCAGGAGACCCTAACCCTCTTACCTTACCTGTACACCTGAATAAACCGAACTTCGCTGCGAACTGAATTCAATTTAGCGCCTCACTGTGCGCGTCATTTGAGAAGACCGATGAATACAATTCCTAAGTTGGCTGCTGTGCTTATTTGCACATTCCCTATCTTCGCCCACGCTTCCGATGGCGCCGAAGCCTTGGAACGCTTTCACGAAAGAACCCGGGCGATGTTCGCCAGGCAACTTGAAGACACCCAGCAACAACCAGCTCAACAACAAGATGTTAGTAAACAGGAAGTCAGCAAACAGGAAGTCAGCAAACAGGAAAAGGAAAAGAAACAGGCCCCCGGCATAAATCCATTCAACGACAGACTTCCCAGCCACTAACACTATTATTCCATACACTATGAGTTAGGATGATCCTGTGCGCGTCAATTCAGCCAGCATTCCCGTAATCATCACCACCGCGCTGTTGCTCAGTGCTTGCAACCAAAAACCCAACCCGCCCACCACCAACAGTGCCCCAGTCGTCGAGGCCAAACACGTCAGCCTGCAGAAGGTCATGACCTGGGACAGCTTCAATGGTCGGGTTAGCGCCGTGGAAACCGTGGCCATCCTGCCACGGGTGGATGGTTATATAACTCAAGTGGGCTACCGCGAGGGTAGCGAGGTGAAAAAGGGCGACCTGCTATTCGTGATCGACCAGCGTCCCTACCGCTCCGCGCTGGACAGCGCCCGAGCCCAACTAGAACGGGCCCGCGCCGCGCTGGCCTTCGCCGACCAGCAGGACGGACGGGCCCAACAACTGCTCAAGAGCAATGCGGTATCCCGAGAAGAAGCTGAGCAGAAGCATACCGCCCACGAGCTAGGTCTGGCGGAGGTGCACGCCGCCGAGGCGGCGGTGGCCAATGCCACGCTGAACCTGCAGTTCACCGAGGTGCGCGCTCCCATCGATGGCCGCACCAGCCGAGCCCAGTTGACCCTTGGCAACTTGGCCGTAGCAAATCAGTCGGTACTGACATCATTGGTGTCGCAAAATCCGGTACATGTCGATTTCGACCCTGACGAACACAGTTACCTCAACTATCAGCAGGCGCTGAAAAACTCTGGAAAGGCCTCAGTGAGGATTGGCCTGGCCAACAGCGAAGACTTCCCGTACCAAGGCGAGCTGAGCTTTATCGACAACCAGGTCAATGCGAGCACTGGTACGGTACATGCCCGCGCGACAGTAAACAATGCCGATCGCCTACTAATTCCGGGCCTGTACGCCAGGGTGCAACTGTCCGTTGGTGAGCCTGCAGTGGCCATGCTAATCCCCGACCGTGCGATCCTGACCGACCAGGACAAGCATTATGTTTACGTCTTAGGCAGGGACAACACGGCGGAAAAACGTTATGTCAAAACCGGAAATCTGATCGACCGGCAACGCGTCATCACAGCTGACCTAGAACCCGACGACAGCGTAATCGTCTCCGGCCTGCAGAACATCCATGCCAGCGGCACGACCGTCATACCCCATGTCATGCCAGCAGACAAAAGCGAACTCAACATTCCCAGCTTCGCGCCAAGCGCTAAGTAACAGTCAAGGGTTCCAGCCATGGACTTTTCCAAGTTTTTCATCGACAGGCCGATCTTCGCGATAGTCCTGTCGATCATCATTTTTGCCGCGGGCTTGGTGGCAATTCCGCTGTTGCCGGTGGGTGAATACCCCGAAGTGGTGCCCGCCACCGTGGTAGTGAAGGCCACCTACCCTGGTGCCAATCCCAAGGAAATTGCCGACTCGGTCGCCGTGCCCCTCGAAGAGGCGATCACCGGCGTAGAAGACATGATCTACATGAAGTCCGTCTCCAGCTCCAACGGCACCCTGCAGGTGGTCGCCACCTTCAATGCCAAGGTCGATCCGGATACCGCCGCGGTGCGGGTGCAGAACCGCGTCAGCCAGGCACTGTCGCGCCTGCCCGAGTCAGTGCGCCAGTATGGTGTCACTACCCAAAAACAGTCGCCGACGCCACTGATGTACATCGACTTGTTCTCGAACAGCGACAAGTATGATGAATTATACCTACGCAACTACCTGCGCCTAAATGTCAGGGACGAACTGTCGCGCATCCCCGGCATCGGCGATGTGATGCTCTTTGGTGGCGGCGACTATGCAATGCGCATCTGGCTGGATCCGAACAAACTGGCCGCGCGCGACCTCACTGCGCAGGACGCAATTAACGCGGTCCGCCAGCAGAATGTGCAGGTTTCTGCCGGTCAGCTGGGCGCTGAACCATCGCCGCAGGATAACGAATTCCTGATTTCCATCAACGTCCAGGGACGCCTCAAGACCGAGAAGGAATTCGGCGACGTCATAATCAAGACCGGCAGCGACGGCCAGGTTACCCGGCTCTCGGATGTGGCACGAGTGCAGCTGGATTCGGGCGATTACACGATGCGCGTGTTCCGCGGCAAGGAACAGGAAGTAGCGGTAGGCATCTTCCTCACCCCAGGTGCCAATGCCCTCGAAGTGGCCAGTGCGGTGTACACCAAACTCGATAGCCTGTCCAAGGACTTTCCCGAAGGTGTGCAGTACAAGAGCGTCTGGGACCCCACGGTGTTTGTGCGCGAGTCGATCAACTCCGTGCAGCATACCCTGCTCGAAGCAATGATGCTGATCGTGCTGGTGGTGGTACTGTTCCTGCAGACCTGGCGGGCATCGATAATCCCACTAATTGCGGTACCGGTGTCGATCGTAGGTACATTCGCGTTCCTTTATCTGCTGGGATATTCGATCAACACGCTGACGCTGTTCGGGTTGGTGCTGGCGGTCGGCATCGTAGTTGACGATGCCATCGTGGTAGTAGAGAACGTCGAACGTAACATTGAATTGGGCTTCAAGCCACTAAAGGCGGCCCACCAGGCTATGCGCGAAGTTTCGGGACCGATCCTAGCCATCGGGCTGGTGTTGTGTGCGGTGTTCGTTCCGATGGCGTTCATGAGCGGTGTCACCGGTCAGTTTTACAAGCAGTTCGCCGTGACCATCGCAATTTCGACGGTGATCTCTACGATCAATTCGTTGACCTTGTCGCCGGCACTCGCAGCCAAGCTGCTACGTGGCCATGACGTACCACCGGACCGCCTGACGCGCTGGATGAACGTTGCCCTGGGCTGGCTGCTGCACCCGTTCAACCGTTTCTTCAACCGCAGTTCGCACCGCTATGAGGGCTGCATTGCTCGAATCCTGCCACGGCGCGGACTGGTGTTCGCGATCTATGCTGTATTGCTGCTCGCAACCGGTGCGCTGTTCAACGCAATCCCCAGCGGCTTCATCCCGAACCAGGACAAGCTTTACCTATTCGCTGGCGCCACGCTCCCTCCAGGGGCTTCGCTGGCCCGCTCTGAAGCGGTCGCCCGTGAAATGGCGGAAATAGCCTCGACCGTCGACGGGGTAGACTTTACCAAATCCAGCGTTGGCATGAATGCGATACAAAGCACCACAACGCCCAACCTAGTGTCTTCCTATATATTGCTCAAGCCGTTCTCGGAGCGTAAGCGTACTGCGGAGGACATCAATGCCGAACTCAACCGAAAGTTCGCTCAGATCAAGGACGGCAGTGCCTATGCACTGTTGCCGCCACCGATCGAGGGCCTCGGCAACGGCTCGGGCTATTCGTTGTTTCTGATAGACCGCGGCGGACTTGGTTATGCGGCCCTACAGAAAGCACTGGAGGCATTCCAAGCAGAGGTGAGCAGGACGCCGGGAATGACCTTTCCAGTTAGTTCCTATCAGTCGAACATTCCGCAACTTGAAGTAAAGCTGGACCGCACCAAGGCGCAGGCTCAGGGGGTGGAGTTGACCGCAATCTTCGAGACCCTGCAAACCTATCTGGGCTCGGTCTACGTCAACGACTTCAACATACTCGGTCGCGTGTATCGGGTAGTGGCACAAGCTGACAGCCGCTTCCGCCAGACCCCAGCCGACATCGGTAACTTGCGGGTGCGCAATGTGCACGGGGAGATGGTACCGATCAGCGCCGTTGTCGATATCGTACCAACATTTGGCCCCGATCCAGTGATGCGTTACAACGGCTTTCCCGCAGCGGACCTGATCGGTGACGCCGACCCCCACGTATTGTCCTCCGGTGAAGTCATCGAGAAGCTGCAGGAGATCGCCGCGCTTACGCTGCCCAAAGGCATTGAACTGGAGTGGACCGACCTGAGCTACCAGCAGGTGAACCAGCGCAACACAGCAGTGATCGTTTTCCCAATTGCGGTGCTGCTGGCCTTCTTGGTATTGGCTGCTCTCTATGAGAGCTGGACGTTACCGCTCGCGGTGATCCTGATCGTACCGGTCTGTATGTTCGCGGCTCTCAGCGGCGTCTGGCTGGTGGGCGGTGACAACAACGTCTTCGTACAGGTGGGTCTGTTGGTGCTAATGGGCTTAGCCTGCAAGAACGCCATCCTGATCGTCGAGTTCGCCCGCGAACTGGAGATGCAGGGTCAGAACACCGTTGCCGCAGCGCTGCAGGCCTGTAACCTGCGCCTGCGACCGATCGTAATGACCTCGGTGGCCTTCATCGCCGGCGCCGTCCCCCTGCTGGTCAGCAGCGGTGCCGGCAGCGAGGTACGCCATGTCACCGGTGTCACGGTGTTCTGCGGCATGCTCGGGGTGACACTATTCGGCCTGTTCCTGACGCCGGTATTCTACGTGGTGCTGCGCAAGCTTGGCGCCACCCTGCCCGACCATCCTTCCAACCTGACGCCATATCCCGAGGAGGAACCGAGCCATGGCTAAGAAGCATAGCGTCCTGCCGCTGCTGCTGGTCCTGCTGCAGAGCTGCACGGTGGGACCCAACTTTCACCGGCCCAAGCTTCCGGAGCTACCCAATGCCTTTGCCCACGAGGACAATTCGACTAAAGTGCAGGCACCGACCACCGCAGCCGACGATGCATTCTGGCAGCGCTTTGCCGACCCGCAGCTCTCGGGGTTGGTAAAGGCCGCACTAGCGGCCAACCCCGACCTGCGCACGGCCCTGGCCCACTACGATGCGGCCAATGCGTTGCTGCGCGAGGTCCGATTCGACGAGATTCCCACGGTCACCATGACGGCCCAGGCCGGTCATCAGCGAGTCAGCAAAGACGAGGCCAATGACGCGGCCCGCAGCCATGATCTCTATGGCAACAAAAGTTCGCTAACCTGGGAACTGGACCTGCTAGGGCGGGTACGCCGCTCGGTGGAATCACAACGCTCCGAGGTCGCGGCCCGGGCCAACGAACTGCAAGCCATGCAGGTCACTGTGGTCAGCGACGTGGCCAACAGCTATATCGACCTACGGGCCGCGCAGAAAATGCTCAGACTCTCTAGGGCCAATGCCGACAGCCAGCGGCAGACGCTGGCTATCGTGCAGGGCCGGCTGGATGCCGGGCGCAGCTCGACCTACGACCTGTCCCGGACCCAGGCACAACTGGAGACCACGCTGTCGCGCATCCCGCAGTTGCAGGCGCGGATTGCGGTGGATCGCCACCGCCTGGCGGTACTTGCCGGGCTGACACCGACAGCGCCGGATGCGCAGTTGCAGCAAGACAGCGACATGCCAGCGATCCCGGAGGATATCGAGCCCGGCACCCCTGCTGAGATCATCCGGCGCCGACCGGATGTCGCCGCCGCCGAGCACCGGTTGCACGCCGCCACCGCGCGGGTCGGCGTGGCCACCGCCGACCTTTTCCCCCGCGTCAGCCTTGGGGCGGCCCTAGGCACTTACGCGTTCCACGGTGGTGGCCTATATGCCGCTGGCAGCGAATCGAACCTAGCGTTGCTGGGCATCGACTGGTCGTTCCTCGATGTCGGCCGGGTCAGGAGCCGTATCGCCGCCGCCGATGCAGAGGCCGCCGCCCAACTGGCCAGCTACCAGAAGACCGTGCTGGGGGCGCTGGAGGATGTCGACAATGCCCAGGCGCGGTTTGCCAGAAACAAGGAGGAAAATGCCCGGCGCCTAAGCGCGGCGAACGATTGGAAAACCGCCGCGACTCTCTCCAACGCCCGCTACCAAGCCGGTGCCATCGAGTTGTTCGAGTTGCTGGATGTACAGCGTTCGATGTACGACGCCCAGCTCTCGCAAGCCGATAGCCAGGCTCGCAGCACTTCCAGCGCCGTGGACCTGTTCGTCGCCCTAGCCGGCGGCTGGCCGCAGTACCTGCCAAGCCAGCACTGACCCACCGGCTCTGCGTGCGATACCCAACTACCGAACGCAGCAGCTGCCGTTATAGCCCACTGGCCACTTTCCTCGAACCAGGATCGTGGCCTTATGAGCACCCTGCCAGCCCCCTTGGGCCCCCTTCAGCACTAAGCAAATACAGGCCGGATTCCTGTTCGCCGCGCCCCACCCATCGTGTAGGTGTCACAGGAACTGGTACTGCGGCGCGCGACATCCAAGCAGCCGCATTGCTGCTCAAGGGCCAGAACACGCCCACTAAAAGCCTCTGGCCGAGAAAACCGGATACGCTGCAAGGCTAACGCTAGACCCACCTGTCCGATCTTCAGTTGCATCGTTTTCCCGAAGCTCGCAACTCATCCTGCTCAAGGCTGATCAGACGCGTGCAGGGAACGTTGCGGGACACACCCCTGCCAGCGGTGGACCTCAGCGCCCTGGCCACGACGATCAATCACTACGGCGACGCCATACTCAAAGTGTTTAAATCAAAGCTGGTGGCGTTCTGGGACGAGCCGGTGCCCGAATCTGCCCGCAATGTCCCAGGATCGGATACCTGGCTGCCTGACTGGGACAGGCATTCGTCAGCAGTGTCAAGCCGCTGCGCGGCTCTCTCCAACCTGCAGTTCGCTGTCATGTACGGCAACTGCGGCTATCCCAACACCCAGGCCTTCAGGCCAGTTAACTATCGCCCAAGGCACTGGTCAGAGAGAATCAGGTGATGCGCAATAGCCTGCTCGGCCTGCACCTAACTCGTGCCAGAATTCAACACAAAAGCAGTCAGTCAAACCATTGAAACCGGACAATCAGTCGGGTACCCACGCCGTCGTGCACAAGTACCTTCATCCGATTGGCGCGGCGATTGGCGAACAGATAAACGCAGTGTGGCTTCGCAGCCCCGAATACGGCGACCACGCGGGCAAGGGCTGTGTCCGTACCGGCGCGCATGTCCATGGGTTCGGTGGCGAGCCAGATGGCGTCGATGCGGATCATCGGGAGAGGCTGCTGATGAAGCGGGCGCAGCCGTCCGGGTCGGAGGTCGGCCAGTTCACAGTGAATGTTCGCTGCCCGGAGGAAATATCGATGCGGGCTACATCCTGCCGAGCAGGCGTCGCCGCAGCGGTCTCAAGTTTCAACGATACAAATGCAGGCAAGGCGCAAGCCTGCTGGTCACGATAGATAGGTATCCACTTGCGAACCAGATTAGAGTTGATGCCGTGCCGCAGTGCCACGCTGGCAATGGATACATCGGGGCCCAGGCATTCCTGGACAAATTGGGCCTTGAAGGGTCTGGGATAAGGGGTGCGCTGACGCGTGGTGTTCCTTGAATTAAGGGCGATGGTGTCCACGTATTTTGAACTGACCCCACAAAGCTGGACGTTTACCCATCTATGCCTGAGCGGCCTGAGTTCTGTATTCAACAGGACTCAGGCCGTTTAGCTTCAGTCTGATACGCGAGTGATTGTAATACTGGATGTACTCGTCGATGCCAGCGTGAAGCTCATCAAGGTCGTTAAATTTATTCAGATAAAAAAATTCTGACTTCAGTGTGCCGAAAAAACTCTCCATGGCCGCATTGTCGTAGCAGTTACCCTTGCGCGACATGCTCGGCGTCACGGAGCTTTTTTTGAGAGCCCGCAGGTAAATGGGCATTCGATACTGCCAGCCCTGGTCTGAGTGCAAAACCGGTTTTTCATGCGGCTGAAGTCGCTTGAATGCACCTTTGAGCATCTTCCCGACCATATCGAACAGCGGCCTTCTGGCAACCTCATAGGAAATGATTTCGCCGTTGTACAGATCCAAAACGGGCGACAGATAAAGCTTCTGGCCTCCAACTTTGAACTCTGTAACGTCGGTTACCCACTTTTGATTGGGTGACGGAGCTTCGAACTCACGCTTCAAAAGATTTGGCGCTGCCTTGCCTACCTCACCCTTGTAGGCTCGGTATTTCTTCACGCGCACCAAGCTCTTTAGTTGAAGCTGCGCCATCAGTCGCTGAACCGTCTTGTGATTGACGAGATGACCAGCGCTTCGTACCGCAGCCGTTATCCGGCGGTAGCCATACCGGCCCTTATGCTCATCGAACGTCGAACGAATCTTGTCTTTCAGCTCAGCGTGCTTATCAGCCGCTTGCAGCGCCTTTTGCTGATAGTAAAAGGTGCTGCGTGCCAAACCGGCGAACTTCAGCAGGCTTTCGAGAGAGTGCCGCGGCCTCAGTCCAATTACGATTCGCGCTTTTTCTGCTGCGCTACTCGTTTCTTCTCCTGAACCAAGGCATCGAGCTTTTTTAGGTAGTCGTTTTCCATCCGCAACTGCTTTACCTCGGCAAGCAGATCATCGCGTGAGCGCGACTCATCATCGGGTGAGTCGGGTTGAACAGGAGGAATGGTGGTTGGCATTTTTTTCGGACGTCCGGCTCTATTAGGCTGCTTGGTAAGGGCATCAAAACCGCCCTCATCATAGCGGCGCTCCCAGAGGCCGATGATGCCGAACCTGCGGATGTCGAACAAGGCCGCCGTCTGCCGATAGGACAGCTGTTCCTTACGCATACGTTTCAAAACAGACAGTTTGAAGTCGTTGCTATAGCGCTGCAGCTTTTTCTGTTTCAGCCCGGCAGCGCCATGCACCTGATAGGCCGCAACCCACTGGCGAAGGGATGAAAAATCCACATTGTGACGGTGTGCCACATCCCTCAAACCCGCGCCACCGGAACAATAGTCCTGCACCGCTACCAGTTTTACTTGCTCTGTGTATTTACCCATGACCCCCCCAAAGGTTGTGTCCAATCTTTGGGGGTCAGTTCATTTTTTAGGTGGACACCATCGCCTTTGGCGTCGGGGCCAGGAAGGTGAGTTGGCCGGGCGCTTACGCGGCAGCGTACTAAATAGACCATTTACCTTATACAAACGTGTGGATTGAAATCAATCGCATGACTTATCTGCATTAATTAACTGCTTTGACATATGAAATTTCGGGAGTTACTGGAGCCACAGCAAACGTCTAGGCTTGAAATCCAGCAGCTCTTTAGCGCGCAAATTTGAGGCACCACGAATTGCTTCATTGTAGAATAAAGCTTCTGAGCCAACGGTGCGCAAGGCTTGTTCTGCTGTTATGGAGCCAGGTAATGGCGCTCCCACCCACTTACTGAACGCCGGTAGCCACTCACTAACTGGGAGTGGGTTATCATCGACGATATTGTATACTCCGCACTCACTGTGTAGCGCTGCCACGGTCGCTTCGATTGCATCATCCAGGTGAACAAATGACCACACACCGTTCCCTCGGCCGATGATCACCGACTCACCCTTCCTCGCTTGCTCTGCAATAGCGCCTGTCGGGTGGTACCAAGTACCAGGTCCGTAGAAGAATCCGTACCGCAGCACTACCCCGGTCAGAGCTTGGCTTGCCAAAATCTCGTCTTCATATGCCTGAAAGGTTCTTGCACTTTCTCCAACGACGCCAGGTGCATCAATGCACAACTTGGCGTCTTCAGCAGCTAACTCGCCTTCTGCCGCTTGGAGATAGAACCCGCGCGATTGCATGATGTAACGCTTAACCCCAAACTCTTCAGCTGCAGAGAGCAAATTCTTCCCACCTATTTGATGCAGCCGAGTGTCATTCGGCATGTACTTAATGAGTTCGGCAGGATCTGCAGGGAGGAGAGTCAATTGGTCAATGACTACGTCAGGCTTGGCGTCCCGGATAGCGTCACGCACTGATTCCGTGTTAAATACATCAGCGACGACGGGTTTTGCGCCGATCCCTCGAAGAATATCTACCCCAGCACCTGCTCGGGTGATGCCAGTAACTTCATGACCAGCTGCGCAAAGCAGCCGAGTCAGTGGGACACCTACAGCGCCAGTTGCTCCAGCGATCAAGATTTTCATAGTTCGTATCCTCAGTGATGGTCCAGCAAGGCTTGCGGTATGTTCCGGAAGCTAATAGCCATTCTGTTGTAGAAATTCATCAAGCTGACAGCGATTGTGAGATCCACCAGCTCACGCTCCTCAAACACTTTCCTTACTGCAACATATGCAGAGTCAGAAACCCCCGTGTCTGCGACCTTAGTGACCTGCTCAGCCCACGCTAGAGCTGCTTGCTCACGGGTGTCGAAAAGATTACCTGCCTCAGTCCACGCTTGGACTAACGCTATTTTTTCGACCTTAACGCTTTTTTTGATCAGGTCGCGGGTATGCATATCCAAGCAGTAAGCGCAGTTGTTGATTTGCGAAACGCGCAGATAGACCAGATCAACAAGTACCTCATCCAAGCCACTTTGCATGACGTAGCCGTAGACACTGCCCAGCGCTTTCACTCCTGCAGGGGCGAGTTGGTTGTAGTCGAGCCGCCTAGTCATGAGGTTACTCCTCACCCTGGTTTTTAACGGGGGTTGTGAGCGCTTTGTCATTGGAGTCAACGACGAATACCGCAAGTAGTTTGGCCGGTTCGGTCTTGCTTGCGTTCCGGCTCACAGGATGACGCGAGCCTGGATTTTCAAACCAGCTTTCGCCTGCTTTAAAGATCTGTTTAGGTCCGTCATTCACCTGCGACTCGATCGACCCCGACACTACGTAGGCGTAGATGAAAGCGGATTTCGCATGAACATGGGATGGCGAGGCAGCTCCTGGGGCGTATTCAACCTCAACTGCGACCAGCGATTTTCCTGGAATATTCGGTATGGCGTGCTCAAAGTTTGGCTTCACCACTTCACTCTGGCCATGCGCTTGAGCCGACATCGCGCTTATGAGCAAAACGCCACTGAAAAGAGCAACTGTGAGATTGAAATGCTTCATTATTGCGTCCTCATGGACTGGGTGGAAGCTCAGTATTCACACTAGCTGGTGTATGAAAAAGCCCCAAAAAAGCATTATTTTTTTGTACCACGCCGACCTCCCAGGTCTAACGGAACGGAACGCATGACTCTAAATTTTCAGCTCGACCGAACCATACGCACACCACTGACCGAGCAAATCCAGCGATCAATCACAAAAGCCATTGAGTCAGGAGTATTGTCTCCAGGTGCACGGCTTCCCTCTTGGGTTGACCTAGCAGCGCAGCTTGGGGTGTCGCGAGGCACAGTGCGCGCTGCGTATGAAATGCTAATGGATGCACAGTTGGTGGTTGCATCCAGAAGTGCTGGAACGAGGGTTTCTGATCGCCCGGCTATTCTTTTGAAGGAAACTATACAGCCGCCCGATACAGGGTTCATGGAACTCTACAAGGAGTTTACGGCAGGTCCGGCCATCTTCCAGTTAGGTGTTCCGGCTCATGAAACCGTACCTGCGAAGCTGTTCAGTCAAATTCGGTCCCATGCAATGCACTCAGAGCGTCGCGGTTCGGCCCTGTACCCGGATCCACGCGGTGAGTTCGAATTACGACGGGTGATCGCGGCATACCTTGCCATTGCTCGAGGCATCGAGTGTCTTCCATCTCAGATCATCATTACCAACGGCTTTGCCGGGGGGTTAGGTTTGGCATTACAAGCGCTGGATCTAAGAGGCCGTAGCGCCTGGATTGAGGACCCATGTTTCCCATTTTCTCGAAAAGGTTTAGAGCTTGCCGGTCTTAAGCCCATTGCCATCCCAGTAGATTCGGAAGGCCTAGATGTCGAACAGGCGAGGAAGCTCGAAAGTGATGTCGCATTGGCGCTATTGACCCCTGGCCAGCAGGCTCCTTTGGGTATGACGCTTTCCTTAGCTAGACGCCTGAGTCTGCTGAGGTGGGCAACAGAATCTGGTGGTTGGATCATTGAAGATGACTACCTAAGCGAGCTGCAGCTGGAGAGCCGAGCCGCTTCTGCGCTCGCTTCGCTGGACCGCGATGGCCGTGTCATTCACATCGGCTCCTTCAGCAAAACGTTGAGCCCAACGATTCGCTTGGGATTCGTGGTAGCGCCTCCAACTTTGGCTCCGAGATTGAGTGAAATTGCTACATGTCTTAGCCCAGCACCAGGACCCGCCGTCCAGCTCGCCACGGCGAAATTCATCCACCAAGGCCATTACCTCCGACATCTGCGTCGGGCCAAAAGGCTTTACTGCACCCAAAGAGATGAGCTGCTGAAAACAATTGCCAACAGCGACGTACGTGCTGAGATCTCCACCGCAGGCTTAGCTGTGCTACTGAAACTGCCAACAGGGTCTCCAGATCTTAAAATCGCTCGGGAGGCATCAATCTTTGGGATGTCTCCAGGAGCCCTTAGCCCTTGGTACTCATGTCCAGAGCGTGCTGAGGCAGCTTTAATGCTCGGCATTACAACCAGCTCGAACCGACACTTAAAAGTGTCTTGCGATCGACTCAGTGAACTCATTCGTCGCCACACTTGAGCTCACGTTCATTCCGATAGCGACCATAATGGGTCGTTGGCCATAAGCGTGGTCACCCAATCGGTAAACGCACGAACTCTAGCAGAGAGATGCCGGGTGTAAGGGTACACTATCGATATAGGCATGCTAGTCATATGCCAGTCAGCCAGCACTCTTACCAGGGCCCCAGTATTGAAGTGAGGGACGGCCTCAGCGGTGGGGAGAAATGCGATACCCAGTCCCGCGACGGCTGCGGCGGCTGTTGCGCTGCCATTGTTGAAATACATGGATGGTTGGTGATCTAGGGTGAAGCTTTCGTCTCCCCGCGTAAGAGTTGGGATAAAACGCTTATCTGTCGCCGGAAACTTGAAGCCCAAGTGCTTGTGATGTGGCAACTCTGCCGGACTCTGGATAGGACCAACGCCAGCTAAGTATGTTGGAGAGGCGCAAAAACAGAATCTCATCTGCCCAATCGCGCGAGATACGAGATCCTGGTCCATAATCATTCCAGCTCGGATGGCGCAGTCTACGCCTTCTTGGACCAAATCGACGACACGTTCGCTACAGCCTATATCGAGGCGAATCTCGGGAAACTCTGAAGCGAAATTCGAGAGTGCAGGGATTAAGAAGAAGATCCCAACGGGAGACGCCATCTCGACACGCACTCGGCCCCTCACGACATATCGGCTCTGTGATGTCGACGCCTCCAGTTCGTCTACATCGTCTATCACCGCTCGCGCTCTTACGTAGTAGGCAGCACCCTCTGGTGTCGAGGATACCTTTCGGGTGGTGCGGTGCAAGAGCTTGACACCAAGCAGAGTTTCCAGGGCCAGCACCTGACCCGAAATGGTCGTCTTGGCAAGGGACAAGGAGTCTGCTGCTCCACTGAAGCTTCCAACCTCTATTATGCGGCAGAACGCTCGCATCGCTGCCAGTCGATCTAGCGCCATTGTCTGTCCATCCGTACAAATAAAACGATTTTACCTAGTTTATCCGAGATCATGGTTTTACTAAACTTTCCCTATGCCATCGATGTGGCGGATAACTGGAGTATATTATGAGCAACAAACGTATCAATTACTATGAAGCTGCCCCTCAGGCAATGAAAGCCATGATGGGTCTGGAAAAGGCGGTCTCCCAATCTATACTGCCAGCGTCGTTGCGAGAATTGGTTCGGATTCGCGCTTCGCAGATCAACAGCTGCGCCTACTGCATCGATATGCACACTGCCGATGCTTCGAAAGCAGGTGAAACCACACGCCGCCTGATGGCAGTGAGTGCCTGGAAAGAGACTCCTTTCTTCGATGCCCGCGAGCGCGCTGCACTGCTGTGGACCGAAACACTCACCCTTGTCGCGGAAAAGCATGCGCCCGACGAGATTTACGATGAGGTGGCCGCTCACTTCAACGAGCAGGAGTTGTCAGAGTTGACGTTTGTGATTGCAGCTATCAACGCTTGGAACCGTTTCGGCGTCGGCTTCGCCATGCAGCCGAAGTAATACCCTCTCCAAAATTTAGGGTGTTTGGTAGTTCACGATAACTTTCCTTCCTGCCAATAGCTATCAAACACTTTCTATAACATAATTTTTTTGATTTTGCGTACTTCTGTGAGCAAAATTTTTATTGAGTTATTATGCAAATTATTGCTAAAACATTCGCTGTTGTTGTCTTGGCGCTGCCAGTGTTTGCACACGCATCAGACGGTGCAGAAGCCGCAGAGCGCTTCAAAGAGCAAAACAAAGCCACTTTCGCTCAACACGCGAAAGTTCGGGCGGATCGCGAAAAGCGTGAACTGAAAGTTTCTAAAGAATTGACCAAGAATGCTAGCAGCGCAAGCAGCCAGCGTGAAGGAAGCTCTGCTGAGTAATTTTAAATTTTTGATCACCCTATCGATGTAAAAAAGGAAAACTCCGTGCGTGCCTCCTCAGTCGCAGCTACTAGTTTAGCTGCCACTTTTCTGCTTATCAGTGGTTGTAATAAAGAAGCTGAATCAAAACTACTAGCAGCCTCTCCGGCTGTTGATGTGGTCAGCGTAACCGTCCAGCAAGTAAAACCATGGGATAAATTTAATGGCCGTGTTGGAGCTGTGGAGACGGTTTCGATCCTCCCTCACGTCAGTGGTTATATCACTAAGGTCGCGTACCAAGAAGGAAGCGAAGTAAAAAAAGGGGACCTTCTTTTCATCGTTGACCAGCGACCATATCGAGCCGCATTGGCCAGTGCCCAAGCTCGATTGGAGCAGTCCCGCGCCTCCCTCGCTTTTGCGAAGCAGCAGAATCATCGAGCTCAACAGCTCGTCAAAACTAATGCCATTTCCACGGAAGAAGCTGAGCAGAAGCTTGCAGCCTATGAGCAAGGCGTCGCAGAAGTGCATGCTGCTGAAGCCGCAGTAACAACTGCAACCTTGGATCTTGAGTTCACCGAGGTCCGTTCGCCTATTAACGGGCGCACGAGCCGAGCACAGCTGACAGTAGGGAATTTGGCGGTCGCCGACCAGTCAGTTTTAACGTCTGTAGTTTCTCAAGACCCTGTCTATGTTTATTTTGATCCAGATGAGCAGAGCTTCTTGAGTTACCAGAAGCGGCTTAAAGCGTCTCAGACAACCAGCGTGCGCATTGGTCTGACAAGCGATGAGAACTACCCGTATGAAGGCGACCTCACGTTTGTCGATAATCAAGTTGATTCCGCCACCGGTACTATCCGAGCCCGAGCGACTTTGAAAAATCCAGACAGAATGTTGACACCTGGCCTTTACGCCAAAGTCGAGCTTTCCGTTGGCGGCTCTGAAGAGATGGCGTTGGTGCCCGAGCGAGCGATCTTGAGTGATCAAGATAAGAAATACGTCTATACATTGAGCGACGACAATAAAGCCGAGAAGCGCTATGTCGAGCTTGGAAAGCTAGTTGGGCATAAGCGTGTTATCACCGCCGGTCTAGAAAAGACTGATCGAGTGGTGGTTTCCGGCCTTCAACAGATTTATGCAACCGGAACACCTGTCTCTCCCAATTTACTTGGTCCCGAAAATATCGGCATAAAAATTTCTAGTGCCAACGAAAGCTCGAAATAAACTGCAAAGGCCAGCCCCATGGATTTCTCAAAATTCTTTATTGACAGGCCAATCTTCGCGATTGTCCTGTCGATCGTTATTTTCGCAGCTGGGTTGATAGCAATCCCGCTGTTGCCGGTTGGCGAATACCCAGAAGTTGTTCCGCCGACCGTGGTGGTCAAGGCGACATATCCAGGTGCTAACCCCAAAGAGATCGCGGAATCGGTGGCGGTGCCGCTGGAGGAAGCCATCAATGGTGTGGAGGACATGGTGTACCTGAAATCGGTTGCCAGTTCCGATGGCACGCTGCAGGTTGTCGTCACCTTCAATTCAAAGGTGGACCCTGACACGGCCGCTGTGCGCGTCCAGAACAGGGTAAGCCAGGCTCTTTCACGTCTGCCCGAATCGGTGCGCCAATACGGCATAACTACGCAGAAACAATCTCCGACACCGCTAATGTACGTGGACATGTATTCCAGCAGTGAGAAATACGACGCTCTGTATCTGCGAAATTATCTCCGCCTACATGTGAAGGATGAGCTGGCTCGTATCCCGGGGATTGGCGATGTTGTGCTTTATGGCTCCGGTGATTATGCAATGCGGATCTGGCTTGATCCAAATAAGCTCGCAACACGCGGCATCACTGCTCAAGACGCGATCAATGCCATTCGCCAGCAGAACGTCCAGGTCTCAGCGGGGCAACTCGGTGCTGAACCTTCTCCACAAAATACGGATTTTCTGATTTCCATCAACGTCCAGGGCAGGCTGAAAACGGAGCAGGAGTTTTCCGATATCGTCCTGAAATCAGGACGTGATGGCCAGATTTCTCGGCTCTCCGATGTCGCACGTATTCAAGTGGATTCTGGCGATTACACGATGCGAGTATTCCGGGGGAAAAATGAAGAGGTTGCAGTCGGAATATTCTTGACGCCTGGAGCTAACGCAATTGACGTCGCCAACAAGGTCTACTCGAAACTTGACGCGTTGTCGAAAGACTTCCCAGAGGGGGTCAAATACGTGAGTGTTTGGGACCCAACTTTGTTCGTACGCGACTCGATTAGCGCGGTACAGCACACGCTGTTCGAGGCCATGATCCTGATCGTTTTGGTAGTAGTAATCTTCCTGCAAACGTGGCGAGCCTCGATCATTCCATTGATCGCTGTGCCTGTGTCGATCGTTGGCACCTTCGCCTTCTTGTACCTGTTCGGCTACTCAATTAACACACTCACACTGTTTGGCATGGTTTTGGCGATTGGCATCGTCGTCGACGACGCAATCGTGGTAGTCGAAAACGTTGAGCGAAATATCGAGCTTGGCCAGACGCCGCTACAAGCCGCGCACCAAGCTATGCGGGAGGTTTCGGGTCCGATTCTGGCGATCGGCCTAGTTCTGTGTGCAGTCTTCATACCCATGGCATTCATGAGCGGAGTGACAGGCCAGTTCTACAAGCAGTTCGCTGTCACCATCGCAATTTCAACGGTGATATCGACGGTCAACTCCCTGACCCTTTCCCCAGCACTCGCAGCCAAGCTGTTGCGCCATCACGATAGCCCGAAAGATAGGCTGACCCGATGGATGGATTTTTCTTTGGGTTGGCTGCTGCGGCCGTTCAATCGATTTTTCAATCACAGCTCGGAGCGTTATGAGAGCAGCATCGCCAGGTTGCTTCCGCGCAAAGGACCAGTTTTCGTTGTTTACGCCGCACTTTTAGGTGTGACTGGACTGCTCTTCAACACAATCCCGACTGGCTTCATTCCCAATCAGGACAAGCTTTATCTCTTTGCAGGTGCGACTCTACCTCCCGGAGCATCGCTCTCTCGCTCTGACGCTGTGGCCCGAGAGATGGCTGCAATCGCTATGACTGTTGATGGAGTGGACTATGCCAACTCGTATGTTGGCTCCAACGCGCTGCAGAATACTGCAACGCCGAACCTGGTAACGTCCTATGTCCTCCTCAAGCCTTTCAGTGAGCGCACACGAAGCGCAGAGGACATCAACGCGGAACTGAACACAAAGTTTGCAGCGATCAAAGACGGTGCCGCCTATGCGCTATTGCCCCCGCCAATCCAGGGTTTAGGTAATGGTTCGGGATATTCGCTGTTCCTGACGGACCGTGGTGGCCTAGGGTATGCCGCGCTGCAGGAGGCGCTGGATAAATTTCAAGCTGAAGTAGCTAGCACTCCGGGCATGACTTTCCCAGTCAGTTCCTACCAATCCAATATCCCTCAATTGGAGGTGAAGGTTGATCGCGTTAAAGCTCAAGCTCAGGGCTTAGAGCTGCCTGCAATTTTTGACACTCTTCAGACCTATCTGGGATCCGTTTACGTAAATGACTTCAACATGTTTGGACGGGTCTACCGCGTCGTTGCTCAGGCCGATTCCAGCTTCCGACAAACCGCTGAAGACGTCGGTAACCTTCGCGTTCGTAATGCTCAAGGGGGCATGGTGCCACTGAGCGCAGTAGTTAATATTTCCTCGACGTTTGGGCCCGACCCGGTCATGCGCTTCAACGGTTTCCCCGCAGCTGATTTGATTGGCGATGCAGATCCCAAAGTCATGTCATCCGGCGACGTTATCAAGAAGCTTGAAGAAATCGCCGTTCGCACCTTACCTCGAGGCATCGACCTAGAGTGGACGGACCTCAGCTATCAGCAAGTAACCCAGAGCAACACAGCCATCATTGTGTTCCCCATTGCAGTATTGCTTGCATTCCTGGTGCTGGCTGCACTATACGAAAGCTGGACGTTGCCATTAGCAGTCATTCTGATTGTGCCGGTCTGTATGTTCGCTGCACTTGTAGGCGTCTGGCTTGCGGGTGGAGATAACAACGTCTTCGTCCAAGTCGGCCTAGTAGTACTAATGGGGCTGGCATGCAAGAACGCGATTTTGATCGTCGAATTTGCTCGCGAGCTGGAAATGCAGGGACGTGGGACCATCGAAGCGGCGCTAGAAGCATGTCGACTGCGCTTGCGACCCATCGTCATGACATCGATCGCGTTCATTGCCGGCACCGTACCGCTCTTAATCGGGGCCGGAGCAGGTAGCGAAGTTCGTCACGCGACAGGCGTAACTGTTTTCGGTGGGATGCTGGGTGTGACCATTTTCGGCCTTTTCCTGACCCCAGTGTTCTATGTGGCGATGAGGAAGCTTGGTGCAACTATTCCTGACCACCCATCAAGCATGGCGGCACATGAGAAGGAGAGCCTCACTCATGGTTAATCTCAAAAGCTACTCACTCCCAGTGCTGTTAGTGTTGTTAGCCGGATGCACCGTGGGGCCAGATTTCTCCCGGCCCGAAACTACTGCTTTGCCACAGTCCTTTACAAATATAAGCGGTCCGAACGTGGCCTCGCGCGATGAGGCCGCAGACTACCAGTTCTGGAGGCAATTCAATGACCCCCAGTTGACTGAACTGGTGGAGCAAGCTTTGTCTCAGAACTACGACCTTCGCACGGCGTTAGCGAACTTTGATGCGGCAAATGCTCTATTACGCGCCGCCAAGTTTGACCATATACCAACCGTCACAATGTCAGCAGATGCGGGGCATCAGCGACTGAGCTCAGATGAAGCCAACGGGACCTCCCGCAGTAATGATGTTTACTCCCACAAAGCCTCACTTAGTTGGGAGCTAGATTTCTTTGGCCGAGTAAGGCGGTCATTGGAGTCGAAGCGATCGGAGGTGGAAGCCAAGGCGAGTGATCTCAAGGCAATTCAGGTCGTGGTGGTAAGCAATGTAGCCACGACTTATATAGATTTGCGTGCGGCCCAACGGATGCTCGAACTGTCGAAGGCTAACGCAGTAAGTCAGCGACAAACTTTGGATATCGTTAAGGGACGGTTGGATGCAGGGCGGGGATCATCTTACGAGCTGTCTAGAGCGCAGGCTCAGTTGGATACTACCCTTGCGCGCATTCCACAGTTCGAGGTGAAAATCGCCATCGATAAGCACAGGCTTGCAGTTCTGACTGGTATGAGTCCTGCTTCGTATGATTCGTTATTGCCAGGTGAGGCTGCTATGCCGTCAGTGCCTGAGGCAATAAAAGCAGATACCCCAGCGAACGTCATCCGCAGGCGTCCTGACGTCGCTTCGGCCGAACATACTCTACACGCCGCTACAGCACAGATCGGGGTAACCACTGCCGATCTGTTCCCAAGGGTTACCCTAGGAGCCGCTATCGGTACGTATGCTTTTAACGGAAGTTCGCTCTACTCTAACTCCGCAGAGTCCAACCTAACCTTGCTTGGTATTGACTGGTCGTTTCTCGACGCGGGGCGAGTGAAGAGTCGAATCGAGGCCGCGGACGCTGAAGCAGCCGGTCGGCTGGCGAATTACCAACAAACCGTGTTGATGGCTCTTGAGGACGTGGAAAATGCAATCGTAGGCTTCTCACGGATTAAGGATGAAGATGCCCGCTTGACTAGCGCTGCCGTTGAATTGAAACGGGCCTCGGATCTCGCTGGTGACAAATATCGGGCTGGCGCTATCGAATTATCCGAGCGATTGGATGTTCAGCGTGAGCTATACAGCGCACAAATAGAGCAGACCTCCAGTCAGGCGAGGAATGCAGCTGCTGCAGTGAATTTGTTCATCTCGATAGCTGGAGGTTGGTCTTGGAACGTCAAAAAGAGCTAGTGTCACTGATGTAAACCAGTATGCAGCCCGGGTGCGTCGACACCATTCCGGGCTGCAGTCCACGTATCCTTAGCCGCGCGTGCGCCTACACTTGATATAAGGCTTTCATTAACTTCAATTGAATCGCCTCGGTTTTTTTAGATATGCTGCAAGCTCATTGCACTGTCCCCCCGACATTATAGACATTTCTAGCCTACGCTTTGAGCATAGGAGGAAGTTTAGAGCGCTTAACGATTCATGCCGGAATTCAAAGCAGAAGCCGTCAGGCAAGTCATTGAACGCAGATATTCCGTTGCGGAAACGTAACCGTCTGGCCAACTCACCTCTCAGCACGCAGACCAGCTCAGAAAAAAACGGGTGGAAAACAAAGCCTTGCCCGCAGGTATACCCATTGAATAAGCCTGTATCTGACGTAGCTCATGCAGAGCCTGCCAGCGGGTCGCAATCGACGATGGCTTCATTGTATACTTCTACTCCGCATACCCTTTGAGCTACAGGAACATCAGCATGACTGTACTCCAAACGATCTACTGGCAGCCTACGCCGCCTTAGCGCTACGCCCCCCCTCACAACAACCTGCTTCCGCTAGCCTCGCTCGCGGTTGCGCACGGATGTACGCCTGGTTTACACCTTAAGCACACAGCAAAAAAATCCTCAAAATTTGAATTTGTATCGATTCGCTCGCCATTCCCTTGGCGTGCGCGATGCAATGCCTTGGACATTTCTATGCTGCAAAAACTTAGACAAACGTGGTTTTCCAACGTCCGTGCCGACGTGCTCGCGGGGCTGCTGGTCGCACTCTCGCCGATCCCGGAAGCCATCGCCTTTTCCATCATCGCCGGGGTAGATCCCAAAGTCGGTCTATACGCCTCCTTCTGTATCTGTGCTGTCATCGCCTTTGTCGGAGGGCGCCCCGGAATGATCTCTGGGACGACAGGCGCCATGGCACTGCTAATGGTTACGCTTGTAAAAGAACATGGACACCTATACCTGCAGGCCGCGACTCTACTATGTGGCGTACTACAAATCCTTGCCGCCGACCCGAAGCTTGGCTCGTTGATACACTTTGTTTGACGCTCGGTAGTCACCGGGGTCGTAAACGCATTGGCGATCCTGATGTTTATAGAGCAATTGCCTGAGCCGACCAATGTCACCTGGCACGTCTATGCCATGACCGTAGCGGGGCTCGGGATCATCTACCTATTCCCATAAGTACCGAAGAGCGGCAAGCTGATTCCGTCACCGTTGGTATGCATCCTGGCCCTGACTGCCATTGCGATTTATCTGGGGTTGGATATCGGCACTGCCGGTGACATGGGCCCACTGCCTGACACGCTCCCGATCTTCCTCTAGCCTGAAGTTCCGCTGAATTTGGAAACCCTGCGTATCACTTTCCCGTACTCGGCTGTTGGCAGTAGTGGGTCTACTCGAATCAATGATGACCGCGAACATCGTCGACGACCTGACCGATACCACCAGCAACAAAAACCGCGAATGCAAAGGCCAGGGTGTGGCCAACATCGCCGCAGGCATGCTCGGCGGAATGGCGGGTTGCGCGATGATCGGCCAGTCGATCATCGACGTGAAATTTGGTGGCCGCCCCCTTCTCTCGACATAGTGTGCCGGCGTTTTCCTGCTGCTGATGGTGGTATTTCTTGGCGAATGGCTCTCCAAAATCCCTATGGCGGCACTCGTTGCAGTAATGATCATGGTGTCCATCAGCTCCTTTAGCTGGGACTCTTTGCGCAATCTGAAAGAGCATCCGCTGTCGACCAACCCGCCATGGTGGCGGCCGTCGTGGTTGTCGTGCCCACTAACAACCTCGCCTACGGCGTACTGGTAGGTGCGTTGCTAGCTTCGCTGTTCTTCGCAAACAAGGTCGGGCACTACCTGGATATCAAGAGCACTCTGGAAGAGATGAAATCGCATCGGACTTACCACGTCGTAGGCCAAGTGTTCTTTAACTCTGCGGACAAGTTCACTGAAGTTTTTGACTTCAAAGAAGCGCTCAACAATGTCACCATCGATCTCACACAGGCGCATTTCTGGGATATCACCGCCGTCGCAGCGCTGGATAAGCTCGTGATCAAGTTCCGACGCAAAGGCGCTGAGGTAGAACTGCTCGGTCTTAATGAAGCCAGCGTAACAATCGTTGACCGCTTCGGCGTGCATGACGAGCCCGGTGCCATCAACAAGCTTATAAGCCGCTAAAGAGAAGAACAATGCCCCACGTAATGGCCTGCATTGATAACTCGCAATCCTCATCGGCGGTCTGCGATTACGCAGCATGGGCCTCGCAACGACTCAGCGCTCCCTGACGTTGCTTAATGTGCTGGATAAGGAGAAGTATGCTGCATCCACTGACCTTACCGGCAACATAGGTCTCGGTGGCATTTGAGGGCAACGCTGCAGGCAACAAGCCCCTACAAATGCTTGCTTCAAGCCCGCTGTGCGAAGGCCTGCCAATTCGTCTCGCCATGGTTGGAACGGATTCTGAAGACAACAGGACGCGCGGGAGAAAGCACGAACCACGCTTGCCTCTTCTGGCTCGCTAGTGTATTCGAGATTCGCCCAGGCGAAGTAGAGTCGACATTGCATCCGTATCAGGCAGAGCACGGCATTGACCTCTTGGTCATGGGGCGTACGGGTACTCACGGATCAGGCAGTTTCTGATAGGCAGCGCGACCACGACGATGCTGCGTACATCCACCGTACCCGTATCGCTGCTTCGCTGAGCCAGTTCCACTGGCCAAAGTATTTCCAGCGCTGCGGAAATACCGCGGCCACCCTGACGATGACTAACTGATTTTGTCGTAACGAGACCACATGCAACTCATAACTGAAATTGTTTACCCCCAGCTGAAATCCAAGCAGGACAGAGTATTCCGTCGACATGCATCTCGCAGCATCGTGATGCGGGGTGAACAGATCCTGTTGCTGTTCACCAAGCGCTATAACGACTTCAGCTTTCCTAGAGGCAGCCTTGATGGTGACGAGGACATGTCACAGGCCTGAAGCGCGAGCGTGAGGAAGAGTTTGGTGCTCGTGAAATACAGGTGCTCCAGCGCTACGGTTAAATCGAGGATGTGCCGTCCTACTGGAAGCCACAGTACGATCTGATGCAAATGACCTCGGATTATTATCAATGCGAAGTAGCGACGCCCCCCCCCCCCCCGCCAGAGCCCGTGAGAATGGAAAGCCACGAAATCGCTAATGGTATGCGGCCAGCATGGATCAGAGGGGCATACGAGCGAGGAATAATGGCGGTACATTCTGCCGCGGGGAAACCCTGAAAGTCATACGAGGTAAGCAACCTTAAATACCGAAACCATAATTATCCTGAAGTGGTACTATTAGTTACATCTAAAGATTGCTGATGCCTCACTAAAACTATCTACTTTAAGAATGCGGTTGAAAGCACACACTGAGATCGACCAGTCAAGCATCATTGTACGATTTTCCGTAAGGACAAAACGAATTGGGCCAGTTTATCTAAGTGCCTAGAGCTCCTAAAATGCTGCTTATAACATGAGGGAACGGTATCAGTAGCTAACATCAAGCCAATCACCGACCTGTGGTATAGTAAAAAAATCTGTGTATACCGATGCCGATTATACGGAAGTCGACACGCAGTATGAGGATTTGACCGAGCAGCTATCTGGGAGGACGGACGACACCGTAACTATTCGAAATAGGGAGTGGAGCCTGGCCCCTAAAGCGAAGCGTAGTAGTGGGTGCTTGAGACATATACGCAAACTAGGACAAAGCTCAAAAGTCGGTTTCGGGGTAAGGAGAAGGGTCAGGTCAGCCATATGAATGTGCGACTTTTCGGATTGACCTAACACGTTGATTGCGCCGTACATCCCATGAGCGGCAAGTAAGCAGCTGTTAGGCACAGGTAAGTGGCGCCGGTAAACGCGCAAATCGCGCCGAAAAGTGGGGGTGATAACCATGTACAGCCTATCGGACGCTTCAAATTGATAACGCTCTGCGTTAGCGCGCTTAGGCTGAAATCGCGGATTTTATCGGAGCTCCCCTAGTTCCAAATACGGGCCTACGAAATCAAGGTGTGCAATCTAACTGCAAAGACTGGGTATTAGCGGTGTCTAAAATTCATTGAAGACGTTTGTTTGAAAACCGATACATTATCTAAAAATCAATAACGCACAGTAAAATGTTGGTACATAACTGTTTTTTGGGGGATCCCTAATGAAACTAGGTACATTCTGCACACTAGCCATAATATGTGTACTAACCGGTTGTTCAACTCCTGTCGCACCACCAGCAATTGTGCTACCAGATACTGTTCTGGGCATTTCTATGAACCGCACTAAAGAAGACTTCATACCGACTGGCGATCAGATTTCTATAGGAGTGATACTTAGCGAAAATACCCAAACCAATCTAACGTATCTACGACAATACCATAACAGCGCGGGTACTGGCTTCGGCAAGAATCTCCTAGTAGAGTCGATTCGTGACGCGTACATATCAACGTCAGACCCTCATCTGGCGGTAGACTGGCTGAAGGCCTCTCTTCGACGGGAGTTCGGCCAAGTGAAAGAATATCCGGATGTGCTGAGCCTAAAAGCAGCGAAACCCGATATTTTGGTAGTGGTCGACTTTCGTTTTCAACTTATCACCTCTCGAAACTCCGAAATTAAGGCGAATGTAGCGGCACATTTCTACGATAGAAGCTACAATCATCTCGGAACGGCAAAAGGAAGTGATGAAAAAATACTCTCTCCGATTTGGGCGGGCAACAAACGCACTGAGGAAATTGTTTCTGACATTAATGAGCAAAAGAATGTGCAAATCAGCGCGCTACAAAAATTTGATCGTTCCCTGAAAGACTTGTTAGCGCATAAGAGTGATAAGTTCTAAACAATTAGTGCCTTTTTTCACGAGCACGGTAAATGCCTGTTACTTCAAAAATATTGCAAAGCTGCGCCTTAACGATTGAGAAGGATCGTTAAAACTACAAGCTCAAAAAATTCACTGTTAGCTCCAACGACGCTCGAAATCATTCCTCAAAAAGTGGTCAGTTAAGGCATCAACGAAAACTCTGACCTTGTTAGGGAGGTACCGCCGTGTCTGATAGGCGATATTCATAGTAAGGCGCGGCAAGTCCCAATCATTAAGTAATGTAATAAGCTCTCCATTCTCAATATGATCATAAATAGCATATTTTGGCTGTGCCAAGATACCCATTCCATGCAAAGCAGCATTAATGGCTATTTGGCCATCATTCGTACGCAACGAAGGGTTAAGATTCACGATTACTTTTTGATTACCCTTTTCAAAAGGCAACTCATTAGGATTGTTCGCATAACTGTAAATTAACATTTTATGCTTGGTTAGATCCTCTGGTATAACAGGCATACCATACGTAGAGAGATATTCTCGAGAGGCAGCAAGAACTCGTTTTGTTACAGCAAGCTTTCTGATGGTCAAATTGCTGTCTGCTTCAAATTCACGTGTACGAATTGCCAAATCCACATTATTTTCCACAACGTCTAAGTACTGATTAGCTGCGATAATATCGACACTAATATCTGGATAGGCTTTATTAAACGCAGGTAAAAGCGGCTCAATATGCAACAAGCAAAAAGAAAGGGACGCAGTGATTCTTAATGTTCCACGAGGATTACCAACCGCATCCTTTGCAACTGCTTCAGCCTCGCCTAGGTCGGACAAAACGTCCTTGCAACGACGATAAAATTCCATACCGACCTCTGTCAACGCAAGGGAGCGGGTGGTGCGATGCACCAGGCGCACTCCGAGCCGCGTCTCAAGCATGCTTAGGTGGCGGCTAGCACTGGATACCGGTAGGCCCAGGACGTCAGCAGCACGACTAATGCTTGCTGCCTCTGCCACGTGTACAAAAAGTTCAATTTCGCGAAAACGGTCCATGCCAGTATTCCACTGAGTAGAAAGGTGTTTGCCAGAACTCTGTCTGTTTCTGCGTGTTTAGAAAGAATAACATTGCGGTGCGCCTTGCAAAAGAGCTACTCGCGAGTCATTGCAAATGATGTATCTTACAAAAACTACAGGAGGCAACAATGATATGCGTTAAGCACCATGTGCTCATCGGAGGCTTTCTGAGCTATATGTTCGATGCATTAGAGATAGTTATACTGGCCATTGCGCTACCTTCAATCATAATCGATACAGGGATATCGCGGACAGACGCGGGGCTGCTAGTAACAGCTACTTTATTAGGGATAGGCCTGAGTAGCGTTACAGTCGGATGGATGTCAGATAAATTTGGAAGAAGGCGAGCCCTCCTGTCATCGTTAACCTTCTTTGGATTATGCACCTGCATTATGGCAGAGCTTCACTCCTGGGAACAAATGTTAGTGCTAAGGTTCGCCGCAGGACTCGGGCTCGGTGGTGTCTGGAGCATTGTGTCCGCTTACATCTCCGAAACCTGGCCAAAGGAGAAACAGGCTAGAGCCACGTCGTTAGTGTTGAGTTCATTCCCTCTAGGCGCCGGGTTTGCCGCAGTGCTCTCAGCGCTTATTTTACCTGATTACGGCTGGAGAGCACTGTTCTTCACCTGCGGTGTTTCTACGATCATTCCAATCATATACGTTTTCTATTTTGTACCAGAATCGCCAAAATGGATTTCCGAGCGTGACGTCACTGCGACCGTTGAAAACACTTCTGGGCCACTTGAGATTTTCAGTGGAAATTTTTTGCGCCAGACAATGTTCGCCACGTTATCAGCATCATCTTCACTCCTCGCGTACTGGGGGGTAACATCTTGGTTACCAACCTACTTGGCAGCAGAGCGAGGCTTTGATCTCAAATCAATGTCGGGATATTTATTTGTATTGAACGCATCCACATTCATAGGTTATTTGATTTTTGGTTTTTTTGCAGACCGTTATGGAAAGCGTTTATTAGTCGTGCTTTCACTGCTCGCGACCGCCATGGTTCTTCCATTCTTTGCGTATGCTGAAGATCGAGCGACCCTCATGGCGCTAGGAGTTACTTACGCTTTCTTTCTGGTGTTCCCAGGGCTTTATGGCTCCTACTTTGCGTCACTATATCCGATTCATATCAGAACGACTGGTGCAGGATTTTGTTTCAACATAGGTCGTGGCATTTCAGCGCTGGCACCGTTTGCGCTGGGTTCTCTTTCGAACCAGATCGGCTTTTCATTGGCACTTTGCCTATGTGCGGCGCTTTACTGCGCCGGAGCAATTTTCGCGTTTTTTTTGCCCAGCAAGCCAAGCTGGTAAACCGAAGAGCTCTATAAATCAATTAAATTTACGAAACCCCATAATGCAGCTTAACCCGGTCCGTTTACCGTCAATGGGAACATAAACGAATTTAACGTCCACTTATTTAGTCTGTTCAAAACGATAATTTTTTTGCAAATCATCCGCAGGCTGATCAAGAATTAACGAGCTTTCAGCTCCCCAAAACAATACTAAGGATTCAGCGATGAAAAAAAATAGTAACTCAAACTATGAAAGTACGTTATTAGAAAATTTTACATATGCAACGTTTCCACAACGTGTTCTATTCGGTGCTGGACGCTTAAGCGAACTCCGCGCAGAAATCGATGTTTTAGGGTTTACACGTCCGTTACTCATTAGCACACCTCGCCAGAGGCCACTGGCCGAAATGGTGAGTGTAATCCTCGGAGCCCAAAGGGTGGCAGGTATCTTTGACCGCGCGGCAATGCACGTTCCCCTCGAATTAGTGCGTGAGGCATGTGCGTTAGTGAAAAGAATAGGAGCTGATGGTCTAATCACCATCGGTGGCGGTTCTACCATAGGTTTGGGAAAAGCCATTGCCCGTGAGTTAGGCATTCCAACGGTAGCGATTCCCACAACGTATTCAGGGTCGGAAATGACCGCGATATACGGTATAACTGAGGCTGGGATAAAAAAAACTGGCACAGATCCAAAAGTATTACCTCGGACCGTTTTGTACGACGCTGATTTGACTTTAGAATTACCGATAGACATTAGCATCACCAGCGCCTTGAACGCTATTGCTCACGGCGCTGAGGGTCTGTATGCCAAAAATCGAAATCCAGTCACGAATATAATGGCTGAAGCGGGTATAGCCGCTCTGGCTCGCGCAATTCCCAAATTCCGCAAAAATGATGGCAACTTCTGCAGCACTGGTGAAATGAGAGTTGCACGTTCCGATGCACTCTATGGGGCTTGGTTATGCGGGGGTGTACTTGGCAGTGTGACAATGGCCCTCCACCACAAACTGTGTCATACCCTCGGTGGCAGTTTTAACTTACCACATGCTGAAGTTCATTCCGTCATTCTGCCACACGCACTCGCCTATAACGCAGAAGCCGCGCCAGAGGCGATGGAAATTATCGCACGGGCCATCGGCTCCGAAAGTGCCCCTGCCGGAATATACGATTTAGCTTCAAAAAACGGCGCGCCAACATCACTTCGGGATATTGGCATGCATGAATCAAATCTTTCACTGGCTTGCGAGCTAGTTCTGAGTAATCAATATCCAAATCCACGCCGCCTCGAAGCCGAACCAATACACCGGCTACTCCGCGACGCATTTGAAGGTAACGCACCCTCTCCTACTACATGATGACGAACATAAAACATCAAGAATAATTCGAAATACTCAGCGTAGAATTCTCACCCAAAACTAGTGCTTCAACCACCGAAAAAGGTAATACAAAATGAGCCGTATTTATTCTATCGCGATTTTAATTGGAAGCTTAAGAAGAGACTCTACTAATCGAAAGATTGCTACCGCACTTAATGAACTGACAGCCGGAAAACTGACCCTCAACATCGTGGAAATCGGAGACCTGCCACTCTACAACCAAGATTTAGATGGAGATACTCCACCACCCTCTTACACATCATTTCGAAATGCACTGTATAACGCTGATGGCTTCTTGTTTATAACGCCGGAATATAATCGATCAATACCAGGAGCGTTAAAAAACGCTATTGATGTAGGATCACGGCCTTACGGCAAAAGTGCGTGGGGTGCCGCAAAACCCGCTGCCATCATTACTACTTCGCCTGGTCAAATCGGTGGGTTCGGAGCGAATCATCATCTTCGCCAGTGCTTCGTTTTTCTTAACCTACTATGTATGCAGCAACCCGAGGCCTATCTAGGTAATGCAGGTAGTTTCTTCGATGAAAACGGAATCCTGAATGAAAACATCAAGTCCTTTTTACAAAACATAATGGACGCTTTTTTCACTCATATCGAGTCCTCTTTAAATTCATAATATGCCGCGAAAACACCCCTAACACGCGACACTTAAGGGCGATAGTACCACAAACATCTGACTGACTTACCCTCTTCAACTCATGAAATTCTGTGGACACCAAAGTCGCCCTTAATTACACGCAACGCTTAAAAGCTATACACTTAAAAGCCTAGAGCACGAAACACAACGCACGTAAAAGAGATCACGTCACAATCAGCTTTCAAATTAAAAATTGGATACTTCATATTTTTTGAGTCAACACATCAACCCTGCCCCCCTTCCCTTACCACAAACTTAAGATTTGAGGATTATCATGAACACTACTGAACAAATCGAGTCAACTATTCGCGCTTTGGAAAACAAGCGCTATGATGCAGTAATGAACAAAAATCTTGAGGAGCTCGCCAAACTTGCACATCCAAAACTTTCCTACGCTCATTCTTCTGGCGGAGTAGACACTTTAGAAGAATACCTTCAAAAAATTAACACAGGCTTCTATGTATACAAAAAAATCGAACATCCAATTGATTCTTTTACCATCCTAAACAATATAGTATTGGTTCGCGGAGAAATGAATGGAGAGATAATTGTAGGGGGTGAAAAGAAAACTCTAAAAAATAAAACACTGACTGTATGGGTATATATAGCTGAAGAGTGGAGGTTCCTTTCATACCAACCAACGCCAACTATCCGAATGCCATTCATATCATAAACAACTCCCGAGCCACATTATGATGCTTTTTTAGACTTTATGGCGATGGACACACGCTCATACCCATTGCCATATTTAATATAACCCACCTAATTGCAAATTTTAGCGGCGAGAGAGAGCCGATCTTCACTCAGCGCATCCAATAACGCTCGTAGCGTTCTTTTTGAAATCTATTTGCCAGAAACTCAATAAACAACCTCGTTTTTGCAGGCATATAACGCCGCTCTTGAAAGGCTATATTTATAGTCAACGTGGGAAGACTCCAGTCGTCCAGCACCGGAACTAAACGTCCTGCTATTAAATCGTCATGAACTATATATTTCGGCTGCACGAGGATGCCCGCACCAAAAATTGCCGCGGATCGTACAATCTGGCCATCGTTAGTTTCTAGAGTCGGATCTATCTTTATAGACTTGCTCACCCCTTCTTTCGAAAAATTCAAAATCCGAGGTTGATATGCATGGTTATATAAGAGCATATCGTGATTGTACAGATCTTCCACATCCGTAGGAGCACCTCGACTTCTTAGGTAGTCAGGGGAGGCGGCAAGTATTCGGCGAGTATGTGCTAAACGTCGAATAGTTATGTTTGAGTCTATCTCAAACTCCCTTATCCTTATAGCCAAATCAATACCACTATCGATGATATCGCAATAATGATTCTCCCCAAGAATTTTAACATTTATTTTTGGATAAGCCCTTTTAAATTCAACCAACAGTGGTGAAATATGAAGCATCGCGAAAGAAATTGATGACGTAATTGTTAAAGTACCCATTGGCTCAACTAACGAAGTAGTGAGAGACGCCTCAGCATCACGAAGTTGACCTAGCAGGCTCTTACAGTGACTGTAAAACTCATGCCCTGCCGGAGTAAGCGATAATCTTCGCGTATTCCGTTCTATTAGCCTCACACTTAAACGTTTTTCCAGTGCGGCGAGGTGACGCGTAGCTGACGCTGTAGATATATCAAGCAACTCTGCAGCTTTACTCAACGTACCCAATTCTGCAGTATGAACGAGTACTTCGAGTTCAGTTAGTCGATCCATATCTTGACTCCTTACAGACGGCTTGCTGCTTCAGATGTGAAATTGACAATTTCGATTTTACTATTTTATTTGCGTGATGGACACTATAATTTATTAGAGCTTTTTCAAACTGCTTTTCCGATAAAACATTATTTACCCACCGAAACGACGAATCAGCAATTTAACAAAAATATTAGTAGGAGTGGCCTCATGCGAAACCTAGATGAACAAACCATCACCCAAGCTGTGCTTGCGCGTAATGCAAGCACTGAAGATCACCGCCTTCATCAAGTGATGACTAGCTTAGTTCAGCATATGCATTCTTTCGCAAGAGAGGTTAATCTTACTGAGGGTGAATGGCTTAAAGGTATAGAGTTTCTCACTGCGATAGGCAAGATATGCTCCCCCACAAGGCAAGAATTTATTTTGCTTTCCGACACTCTAGGTCTCTCCACGCTAGTCGTCGCTCAGAATCATAAAAAGCCAGAAGGCTGTACTGAGGCAACGGTATTTGGCCCTTTCCATGTCACTGGCGCCCCCCGCTATGAACTCGGTGCTGATATCAGCAACGGAATGCCAGGTACTTCTTGGTGGGTCAGCGGAGTGATTCGGAATCTAGATAACGAGCCAATCCCTTATGCGGAGTTAGAGGTTTGGCAGGCAGACGATCTTGGATTCTATGATGTACAAAACGTTGAATTTACGGAATATCAAGGCCGTGCAGTATTGCGTGCTGACGCTCAAGGAGCCTACCGATTTCGGACCATAGTTCCTAACGCCTACCCGATTCCGCATGATGGTCCAGTTGGAGTAATGTTAAAAGCTCTGAATCGTCATCCTTGGAGGCCTGCCCATTTGCATTTTATGATTTCGGCTAAAGGTTATGAGCGTTTAGTGACGCATGTGTTTCGCGAATCCGGTAAATACTTAGACTCTGATGCTGTTTTCGGTGTCCGTTCATCCCTCATTGCCGAGTGGCAATACCATGGCACGGGAGTAACGCCCGATGGTCGAAACTCTGACACCCCCTATTACACTTTAGAATTTGATTTTGTACTCAATGCGACAGGCCTGGAACAGTGAATGACACAAAAACCACTCGACAAATCAAACGATGCCATCAACATTACAAAAAACTTACTGATCTATAATTGTTGAGTTGTGATCGCCAACCATTTAGGCTGGCTTTCCTGCCTATCACTGCAATGTCAACAAACGTGTCCTACTAAACTCCGAAGACCACTAAGATTGAGTTTAACGAAGTATACCACTGAGCATCCACATAAGGCATACGGACAATCCTCCACAACTCTTAGATTATAAAAAATATACAGATAAAATTGCTAACAAATACTAATAATTCCAGATTCATATACTTATTTAAAGAGGAAAATATAAAATGAATATGAATATCCCCCCTGCCATCGGAGAACTATGGAAAAGTCAAGGCGGTGTTTATGCTGGCGTGATACGTGGAGAGATAGGGAAACTGGATTATCATTTAATTATACCAACACAGTGGTCTCTAGTTAATAAAATATCTGCTTATGGTGGTTACGACATCGATGAGCCAAAAGCTGCTAGTCGTTTTGACGGACTCGCTAATACGCGTTATTTAATTAATAGCGCTCAAGGAAATCATCCAGCTGCTAGGTTATGCGCTGGCTTGGTATTGGAGAGCCATAATGATTTTTACTTGCCATCAATTAATGAGCTCGCGCTATGTATGGCTAACGTTCCGGATTTGTTTGAAAAAAAATGGCATCTAAGTAGTTCACAGCTTTCAGCGACACACGCATTGGCACTATCTTTCGACGGTGGTTCCCAGATCGGACTAGACAAATTCCTTGAATTACAGGTCCGACCAGTTCGAAAGTATACTCTTGATTATCTTTTCAGCGAAAAAATTCAGGGTGCGAAATTAGTTTAATCCAATACAACCGAAAAATCTTCCGATCACGCTTAATTTCACTTCGCTCTAGCATACGCGAATAACTATTAAGCATAATAGACCCGCTACGCACTAGAGAAGCTAGTTGACTCTAAGCTCAGCAGTTACAAATTCCACAAATTCTCGCACAATTGTAGATCTTCGCATATTAGGGTGATAAAGCATCCAAAGATCATGCCCAAAGTTTGTTGGTGGACCATCAAGCTTTACTAAAGATGCCCTAGCATTACCGACAAAACACGGTAGATAGCCAATACCAAATCCGGATTCGATGCTGTCTGCAAGCGCCAATACGGAATTAACCGAAAAAGTTATTCGTTCAGCCGACACATTTTTTTTAACAAATTTTGCTGAACGCAGTGAGGAAAGGTTATCGCAGAGCGTAACCCAGTCACATTGAAATAATTCAGTATCTCGCGGCTGGTGGGAGTTGATGTAGTCTAGCGCTCGTCCGTACAAAGCCCATTCAGTACGCCCTAAGCAGCGCCCCACTAAGTTCTCCGGTGGCGCATCAGTCGCTCGCAAAGCTAAATCGGAATCGGAAGTTGATAAATTTAAAGCGCTATTATCAATTGTTACTTTTACTTTAATTTTTGGCTTCCGTAGTTTGAATATCTCGAGCATCGGCATTAATATATGGAAAAGTAATGTATCATTTGTGGTCAAGCGAAGCTCGCCTGCAGGGTGAGCGTTTTGGTTAGACAAACTTTGCACCACACCGTCGATGTCCTCATCTATTCGATGAGCAAGCTCCACAATCGCGATACCAGCAGCAGTGAGCTCATAACCTCCTCTGTGGCGCTGGAAAAGAGGCGTTGCCAGCTGAATTTCAAGCTGTCGTAGTCGCCTGAATACTGTCGAAGAATTGACTGCAAGTCTCGTCGAAGCCCTCGCTAAACTTCCTGTTTCAGCGACGGCCATGACGAGCTTTAGATCGTTCCAACCTAACCTGTGTGAAAGACTACTCATCATGCCCCACATTCAGAATGTGAATAAACCTAGATAGTAGAGCATGTTCGACATATCTGTGTAGTATTTTATGGTCATATTTTCAGCCTTAAACGACATACGAGATATTAACATTTAGCTTATGATTCCAGTAATTCCCCCGCTGCAGCGCGAATTCGCCGGGCCGAGTTCTGAGCGTCATTGATTATTCTAGTCTCGTCGTAACCTATGAGCCGCCCACCACGCTTCACAATTTTACCGTCAACAATAACCGTATCCACATTATTGGCTGTTGCGCTTTGAACTACTGCAGTCTCGAAATTGCTGACTGGTGCTATATTTAAATCATTCGATCTAAGCATGATAATATCAGCGCGTTTACCCTCGCTAATAGAACCTACCATGTCGCCTAATCCGAGCGCAATCGCTCCATTAAGTGTAGCCATCTGAATTACTTCATGCACACTGATTTTACTAGCACCGGAATTTTCCGTTCCTACCCAAGGGACACCTAAATTCCATGTAAATCGCATCATTTCAAACATGTCCGGCGGAGCGATTGAAGTAGCATCGGATGAAAGAGATATACAAAGTCCTGCTTCCCGCATCTTCATAATCACGGCTCGCGCATCTCCCGTGCTGCTCAGCCTGAGCTCCGAATGAGTTGCTATCGTGATTGGCGTTTTGGTCCTGGCCATGGCTGCAAGATCGTCGTTACTGGCAGATATGTAGTGTGCAATCAAAAAGTCCGGCCCGAGGTATCCGCGACGCTCGTATTCAACCGCATCTGCTGTGTTAGGAGTTTCTTGCGGTGCATGGATGGCTACTGGAAGCCCTACTCGCTTCGCATACTCCATCTCCTTATAAAAAGTTGCCTTGTCGCTTTGAAGTGTACCTCTTAGATTTAACCCCAGGTGCACCATCCCTTCAAATTTGTCATTCCTGCCGAACCATTGACTTTGAACCCTATCAATATCGTTGTAAGGGTTTACTTTATCAGGCCCGAGACGATCAACATGGCCGTATGAGTATCTGGCCCTCATGTGAGAATTTTCGAGGGCCTGTAACTCTGCATCCGCATGTTCGGGCGACCTAGTATTATGGGACCAGTTATGTACCGTTGTAGTTCCCCCATTCACTAACTCTACCGATGCCAACATAACACTGTTATAAAAATCAGTTGGCGTGTAAAGTGCTGAAGTAGCAAACTTTGCGGGATAGTAAGAAAACCCTTCTTTCCTAGCCGTAAAGCTTCTCCCAATAGCGCTCCACATATGATAGTGCGAATTAACAAAGCCAGGCATTACTATCATGTTCGTTGCGTCGATAATATCGGCATCTTTTTCTGTAAGGTTTTGCCCTACACGTTCGATTATGCCATTTCTAATCAGTATATCGGCGTTGGGAAGAGTTCCGATATCTGGATCAACCGTAATAACCGCCGCATTTTTTATCAAATATAATCCGCGCTTAATTTGTTTTTTGCTGCTGATCCTGCTGGGCTTACCCAGCGCAGTTGTAGAAAAAAGGGGACCTGCGAAGCTAGCAAGTGCACCTACGCCTATGATTTTCGAAAAATTTCTTCTACTAAAATTCATGCTATATCTCTTTTTTAGATTTATTGGATATAAATGAAATCAACCAAACGATTGCATGAGGTCATAGAGCTTAAAACTCAGCTATCCTTTGATGGCGTTCCACCGTATTTATACACTAGATGTGATCTCTCAAATTTGCATTTCTGCAATTTTCGTTTTGCATTAATGTAGGACGCGACTTCGTGATCAAGGAACTGCTATACCCTCCCTATCTCTGTGGAGGAATCACAGCACCGCCCACGGAAAGGCGCAGCACGCTGATATAGACACATTTAGATTCTCGAAATCGGGTGGTACCGAACCGTGGCATGCATCTAGTATCAGGTCAGCATCCAGGCGGCTTACAACACAACAAAACTTCGACCGAGCTTTCAATCAGGTATGTCAAATGCATCATGCATCCTCCCGTCGATAAGTGACCGTTAATACTGTTTCTATCCGACCAGAGATTTTCTCCGACTCACACTTTGATTGGGGAGGTTTATGACTCGGGACGTGGCGAAAAACAACGCTTTACCTATGAAACACAACGCAATCAGCACGCTGTATTTAAACTAACGCTGATGTGGTACTCGAGCAATGGGGCATACATGAAACCAGTGAAATGGTAGAACAACGTACGACCATCTTATCCCCGTTCGGGGTCGGCCTCAGGTCAGCAGCAAAATTCTTAGTCCGCAATCTGCCTCCAATAGCTGCAGGGTGATTTTTCCAGTTTGGTCAACACACAGACTTTGGCTAGCACTTTATTCGGAGGCACAACAATGATCTGCGGCGTCAAAGCATCCGATTCAGCATGCGGCTTGAGCGAAATCTATCAAGGCCCAATTAATTGAACGCGGATCGGAAGCGGCAGATCGAGAAAATGGAGAACAGAGTAGCTTGGCAGATGTGACAACTACATTTACAGGAGATGAAACCTTCCGACCAAACACCTTTTCGGCACAGTGATTTGAAGTGACAACCCCAACCCAAACGACACGAAACCAGACTCATTGACTGAACAGTGAGCGACCACCGAGTCGTGCTTCGAGAAAGAGTTTGATCTCTACACGGTACAAGTGGGGCGCCCCTCAAAGGCATTGCGTAGCAGCACACTAAAAGCATTTATTTCAAGGCAGCGCAGATTCACATGCTCTCTCATCATGACTAGTTCCCGCGCGCGTATTAGATCTGATTCTCGCATGCCAATATCGCGTAAGGCTGTAGGGGCACAGTTACTGTATGCCAGGTCGTACATTCCCTGAGGAGCATGTGGCGCGCTGATGGCATTCGCAATCTTATCCATGGCTTCTGGCTCGATGACTTCGTTGTAGGCTAGCACGTGAGGGACAATCACTGAATTAACATCAACATAAGATAAGTTGAAGCCTCGACAAAGTGTCTGGCACAGTTGGTAATGCAGGGGCATCGTAACTTTATTGCGCACACTTCCACATAACCAGGCACCATAAAGTGCATTGGTGCGTGCCGCCAGAATATCGCCCATTTCACTGAAACCGTCACCGTACCTACGCAATTCAGGTATCGCACGAGCAATGGCTTTTATACCAGTTTGTGCCATCAACTTAGTTACTGGATCACGGCTTTTTGAATATAGACCTTCGGCCCTATGAGCCATGGCGCTAATAGCGCTAGAAATGCTAAAATCTATAGGTAAATCAGAGGTCAACTCTGGATCATACAAAACTGTGCGAGGCAAAATCTCGTTACTTGATATAGTTTTTGTAGTTTTCCCGTCACTTAAGTCGAACGCATGAATCATTTCTGATCCAGCGTACGTTGTTGGAATTGCTAGAGTGGGTAAATTTAACTCTAGGGCAATAGATTTACCGATATCAATAGCTACGTCGCACCCTATGGTAACTACTCCAATCGCTACACATTTCTTTGCCAAATAACATGCTTCGCGGACATTTTCGGTAGATATATTTGTTGTAGGCTGGTCAAAAATACCCGCCACTTGTTCGGAGCCGATTGTTACCTTTACTAATTCAGCGAGTGCTCGCAGGTTAGACGTGTAAAGAATCAGTATTCGCGTAATCCCCAATGCATCAATTTCAACTCTCAGTTTCCTTATACTGCCTGCGCCAAAGACAACACGCTGTGCATATTTTTTGTGGTCAGAATCTGCTACCGAACGCTTTTCGCTGCTGTGGTGATCTAAAATTTCCACTATGCACTCTCTGAATCCACAATTAGTGCCAGTTTGGGATCTTTGCGCGAAATGACCGACGCCCTCTCACGATGGGGCTAAATTCTTATGGCTGGTCACGTCAAATCCAGTGGATACCTTGCCTTGATTATCTGAACATTAAAAATATCGAACCAACTAACCCATCAGGTCTTCTGTCTTAGCAAATCCCTCCATTGACGAATTTCACCCATCAGAGAGGAAACGATGATTAGCGCAGCCTTATGAAACTCCCGTGTTAACGATTATATTTTTTGCCCGCTCTCCATTCAATATATTACTCACGTCGAGCCTTATCCCGAGAAACTGTGAGGACACTAGCTCGGCTTTAAACACTATTTTGGAGCCCACAGAGGATCTTTCGCGATTAAAGTAGTAGCCCAGTCGGCAAAAGTCCGAACTCTTGCCGAAAGGTCACGGGTCGCGGGATATACCAATGAGACAGGCAAGCTCGCCATTTGCCAATCAGCTAACACTTCGACCAGACTTCCTATTCTAAGATGTGAATCGGCTTGCGCCCTAGGAAGAAACGCCACACCTAGTCCCGCCACAGCGGCTGCAGCTGCAGCTGCGCCGTTGTTGAAATACACCGTTGGAGGGTGATCAAGTGTGAAACGTTCTTCTCCGCGCATAAGTGTAGGCAGATGTCGCCTGTTAGTCGCCGGGAACTTGAAGCCTAGGTGTTTATGCTCAGCAAGATGGGAGGGGGCATCAAGGTTCGGGGCGCGAACCAGATAGGAAGGAGCAGCGCAAAAACAGTAACGCATCACTCCAATTGGGCGGGAGATCAGATTTTGATCCGAAACGCGCCCGACGCGAATGGCGCAATCCACGCCCTCCTCTACAAGATCTATGACGCGCTCATTGCAACTGATCTCCAGGTGTATCTCAGGGAACCTGGCAGCGAAGTCCGGTAATGAGGGAGCTATCAACAAAATACCTACTGGGGACGGCATTTCGATCTTGATATGGCCGCGAATTGCGTTGCGATTTCGAGAAACAGAAGCTTCAAGCTCGCTGACGTCCTCCAGGACAATTCGAGCGCGGCGGTAGTAGGCCGCGCCTTCGGCAGTCGTGGAAACCTTCCGGGTCGTCCGATGCAGTAACTTTATGCCCAGTAGGTTCTCTAGAGCCTGAACCTGACCGGAAATCGTCGTCTTGGCCAGATTCAACGACTCAGCAGCGCGACTGAAACTGCCCACTTCAACGATTCGACAAAATGCTCGCATCGCTTCCAATCGATCAAATGCCATTGTACGGGTTTCCGTAAAAACAAAATGTATCGACCCAGTTTATCTGAGTATCGTTTTTTTCTAAAGTACACGTATCCACAGCTTGATCGAACACCCAGCCCATACGTAGAAACCGCTGTGCATCTTTCTAACGTTAAGACCAACGAGGACATAGGTACATAAACACTTCGATTGGATCAGGTTGCCTCACTAATAGCACTGAGATACACAGTCTAGATTAACCGTTGTACGTAGTCATCGTACGCTAATGACATACCGTGAGCACGGCTGAATTCCACGGGACCTGCTGCTCGTCATACACGCAAAAAAGAAGCCTAATAACGATTATCAGCGCGCTATTATTGACTCATAACCATGAACCTTACCAACATCACAATAGAGATAACATTACGTTAATACCGTCCGGACAAAAATCCAGAACTACGACCCCGTAAATTTTTTTATTTGAATGCATCTTCCCTCTTTAAACCTAACACTTTCCCTCAGGAGAGGTTTCCCGTACTCGCTTATTGAGTCTTAATTACACAGCTACCCCAAGTGCATATCTAACCTAAATTTTATCTGGCGCTTCATTGCGCGTCAAACCTGAGGAAACACCATGAAAAACTTTGCGAAGATTATTTCAATGCTAATTTTAACTCTCCCATTTTTCGCACATGCTTCTGACGGCGCGGAAGCACTGCAGATGTCTCATGAAAGGACTAGGGCATTTTTGCTCAACAACAGGCGGAAACTGCGAAGCACGAAGGGAAAGTGCGCGAAAAGACTGAACAAGAAAAAAAGAAGCTACTAGCACCAATCAATCGACTGACGAGAAATCCCCAAATTGAAAACTAGTCTACTCGTAAATACATATTAGCAATGTACTCTTGTGCGTGCCAACTTAATGACCATTAACGGAGTTTTCGCGACTACATTGTTAATCAGTGGTTACCGTATGGAGCCCGATCAAGCCCCCTTCCCTGTCGCGGTGACCAGAGCATCCCTTCAACGGTAAGAACCTGGGATAATTTCAATGGGCGAGTAGGTGCAATTGAAACAGTAGAGATTCTCCCTCGTGCTGATGGCGACATCACTCAGCCAGCTTACCGGGAAGGCAGTGAGGTCAAGAGCGGTGACTTGCTTTTCGTCATCGACCAACGCCCTTATTGCATCGAGATTGGGAAATTGCTCGACGGCTTTGACGAACACGGCCGCGCTCGAACGAAAGGAGAGGAAGTGGAACAGCTTCCAATTGCGGTGCAATTCGTCGAACGTTGTCTGGATGACAAGCATATCTCGAATGAGCGGCGAGCCCTCGAACGTGAAACCGCTGAGAATAGTGTCGATAGTCGCGCCTCGTATGAGCGTCGACATCATATGGGGCTTCTGGCGCAGAATCTCCGTTAGGGCATCGGAGATCGTCGGATGGGCGATCGTCCATTTTAATCCGGGAAGATTCAAGAACGAGCCTTTCAGCTCAGCGAAACAATCCTCAATCTTAGTGAGAGTGTATCCAGTCAGCTCAGCGACCGCCTGTGCGGCCGAAGCGTCATGATCGCTAGGATCGAATCAGGCCTGATGGACATACACGAGGATGAGCGCGGCCTGCAGCTGATAATCTAAAGCGCTCTGTCGGCTCCTTCATAAAGCGTACGAGTGAGCTTCGCGGGGCGCTAGGCCCTTGTTGAAGCTTGGATCGCCAAGAGGTTCGGCGATCCAAGGGAGAAAATCGCGAAGCGCAGCGAAAACGGTTAGATGCGATTTGATTCTCGAACGCCAACTCTGGCTCTGCTCACCAAAATTTACATGATTATAGAGAATCTGCGTCTTCTCTTCGAACGTCGACTCGCCAACATCCACCACGGCGCTGCGGTCTGCGAATTGGGCAAGGTTGCGCTGCCCGAGCCGGCGCCGCGCCGCTTCATGGATATGTTTTCGGGAAGTTAGAAGAAATCGATTGCCATGCTTGATCGCGGCCCGCAACTTGGAGAAGGCAGACGTCCAGTCCTGCACATAGTCGTCGCGTAGCACATTGGAGCCGAAGGCATCGTCGATCCAGAAGAAGCGCCCTGGATCATTAGGATTCCAACCGGCCTCAAAGTTGCGTGGGCTGGTTAGAGCAAGTACGGTGTTGTCTGGATTTTCCGACGCTATGGTCGACACGATGGCGCCAATCGCGGATTTACCGCTAGAGAGATTACCGAGTAGCAGTACTACTCCGTGCTCAGAGATCGCGTTGACCGCATCCCGATGAGCCTAGCTAAGAACATAGGTGCGAAGCTTTGGAATCCAGCTGTCAAGCAACGCGCGGCTCTGTTCGCTGAGCCGCTCATCTACGATCTAGGTGAGGTCGCCTAGGCCGTAGACCTGCGGAAAGAGGGCCCGGAGGCGCGCGCTGCTCCTGATAACACGTACGATATACTGGCGACCGAGAATGTGCGGCTTACGCACGTCAATCGCGCGGATTTTAGCACGCATTGCGGCTGCTACGGGCGCATCTACACTCATGTTCGTCATGAAGGCGTAGGCCTCTGCTTGACCGGCTTTGACCAGTTCCTCGACATGAGCAATTTAGGTAGTGAGATCACTGAGCTTCAATGCCTTTGTTGCATCGGACGTATGCTTGCATTGCACGGTTCCGATCAGCAGCGCGTCGTTTTCTGCAGAAATGAGAAACACCGCGTCCTGACCGCCGTCTTGATCTTCGCGGAAGATTTCCACGGGCCTGCCAAGCACGACTTCGCATACCTAGGAGCATAGATCCTGAAATGCGCGCCAGCCGATGGTGTGAAGTGCTAGGTGGACCGTTTGCTCCACGTTCGGGCAGCACAGGAGACCTGATTTACACAGCCTCTCCCGTCATGATGTGGCAACAACACATGAAATGCCAAGCGGCGCAGGAGATATCTGCCCGCCTGTGGGGACGCAATCGGCATCCAAACTAAAACGGTATTTACAGAAGCAACGCAATCCCGCCTCTCTAGCTGAAGGCAGACTAGCAGACTATTAGGAGGATCCATGAAAAGCCTAGCGCCGCATTCTAGTAGTCGAGTGATTATCTCAGGCGTCAAGCAACCCCACGGAGAAATACCTCCACTCTTGATTCGTATGCGATTTCGTCGCACCAGTTGATCGCATTGGTAGCACTCACCGTTGTTCCACACTTTGGCTTTCTCGAAGCCCTTCCTCCCTGATCGGCGATCAGCCGCAGTACGTGAATCCTTGGTCTTATCAACTCTATCCTCCCTGACCTTGATCGCATAGCCTGAATCGGACTGCTAATCAACAGCTACGCGCTTCAAGCTCATAAAATCAGTTGAAGGTCGTCCGATTTGCGACATGTACGCTTCAGGTTCAGGGAGCGGAACGCCTACCTCCAGTGCATCTAATAAGTCCGCCCAGTATTGCATCATCCTACGTCTCGGCTCGACGTATTCCGCATGATTGTATGCAGCTCGAATTTGGTTCGCATCAGCATGGGAAAGCTGCGCCTCAATCCACTCTTCTACAAAGCCAACCTCGTTGAGCGCCGTTGAGATGGTGGCCCTGATGCCATGCCCGGTGAGCCTTCCTTTGTAACCCATACGACTGATCGCGGTGTTAAGGGTATTTTCACTGATCATTTTCTGCGGTTCGTATCGGTGAACCAGCAGGTACCGCGCACCGCGCGCCCTTAACTGCATTAGCCGCTGCACAATTGCAATTGCTTGGGTAGACAGTGGAATCACATAAGATGGGATCTCATTCCCCTGGGTTCGAACACGACTCCGGAGTTGCTTCACACCCTCCGGCGGCACCAGCCAGATCCCCTTGTCGAGGTCGAATTGGTCTGGCGTCGCCGCCCGCAGCTCTCCTGTACGCACCCCTGTCAACAGCAAGAGACGAATACCAAGCCGTGTCGCTTCCGCACACCCATAATGGGTGACGGTCCTGAGCAGTCCTGGAAGTTCATTTACCTGGAGGAAGGGATTATGGCGAACTGGCCGCGGCGTCTCGGCAACGATATCAAGATCTGCTGCCGGGTTCACATCAACGACCCCTTCCGCCATGGCAAAACGAAAGATCTGGTTGAGCCAGGTGCGCACCTTTCGAGCAGAGACCAGCGCCCCTCTGCGCTCAATTCGCCTAATGAGCTCCAGCACGTCACCACGAGAAATATCTGAGATCGGAAGATCGCCTAAACACGGCAACATGTCCTTCTTCAGGTATTTGCTCGCTTGCCCTGCACTGCCCTTCTTACTTTTCGTCAGCTTTTTACTTCGAAACTCATGCCAGCGACCAGCAACTGCTTCAAACGTGTTGTTGGCGGCGTGAGAGGCTTTTTGGCGTTCGGCGCGACGATGTGAGCGGGGATCAATATTATTGGCCACCAGCGCGCGTGCAGCCTCTCTCCGCTGGCGAGCCTCCTTGAGACTGACGTCGGGATAGATACCAAGGGAAATACGCAATTGCTTGTCATGCCAATAGAAACGGAAATGCCAGCGCTTCGAACCCGTCGTGGGCACTTGCAGAGATAAGCCATCCCCATCAGTTAACGTATAAGGCTTGCTGGCGGGCTTGGCTTGCTTGATCGCTGTATCTGTCAGAGCCATCAGACACCTCCTTTTGCATCAAGGAGGGGAATACAATCAAGCAGTAGACGGACCAATGCGAAAATTGATGCGCAAGGAATCGTAAAAGGCTGTGCCAGCGGTGTACTTAAATGTGTACTTAAAAACCGTGGCTGGAGATGGATTCCGGTGGAATTCAGAAAACGAAAAAAGCGGCGCAAGGCCGCTATTTCCGTGACTTCCAGGCGTTCAGTGGGCCTTAGTGGAAGCAAATATGGCGCAGCGGACGGGACTCGAACCCGCGACCCCCGGCGTGACAGGCCGGTATTCTAACCGACTGAACTACCGCTGCGCGTAACACATAAAACGAATGGTGGGTGATGACGGGATCGAACCGCCGACATTCTGCTTGTAAGGCAGACGCTCTCCCAGCTGAGCTAATCACCCTTCGTTTCGGTGTGGCGCGCATTCTACGGAGCGACCTTAAGTCTGGCAAGCACTTTCTTAAATCTTTTTTTTGATAGCTTCCAATGGCTTAGGCAGGGTTGGCCTGGGACGTTATCAAGAGAATAATGCCCCCCTTTGTATAAAGGAGAGACTCACCCCATGTGGTTCAAGAACCTGCTTATCTATCGCCTGACCCAAGATCTGCCTGTTGATGCCGAGGCGTTGGAAGCGGCCATGGCCACCAAACTGGCGCGCCCTTGCGCGAGCCAGGAATTGACCACCTACGGTTTCGTCGCGCCTTTTGGTAAAGGTGAAGACGCTCCTCTGGTTCACGTCAGCGGTGATTTCCTGCTGATCGCTGCGCGCAAGGAAGAACGCATCCTGCCGGGCAGCGTAGTGCGTGACGCACTGAAAGAGAAAGTCGAAGAAATCGAGGCCGAGCAAATGCGCAAGGTCTATAAGAAGGAACGCGACCAGATCAAGGATGAAATCATCCAGGCCTTCCTGCCACGTGCCTTCATCCGTCGCTCGTCGACCTTCGCCGCCATCGCGCCGAAACAGGGCCTGATCCTGGTGAACTCGGCCAGCCCGAAACGCGCTGAAGACCTGCTGTCGACCCTGCGTGAAGTGATCGGCACCCTGCCGGTTCGCCCGCTCACGGTGAAAACTGCGCCAACCGCAATCATGACCGACTGGGTCACCACCCAGAAGCCGGCCGATGACTTCTTCGTCCTCGACGAATGCGAGCTGCGCGACACCCACGAAGACGGCGGCATCGTGCGCTGCAAGCGCCAGGACCTGACCGGCGAAGAGATCCAACTGCACCTGACCACTGGCAAAGTCGTGACCCAATTGTCCCTGGCCTGGCAGGACAAGCTGTCCTTCATGCTTGACGACAAAATGACCGTCAAGCGCCTGAAGTTCGAAGACCTGTTGCAAGACCAGGCGGAACAGGACGGCGGCGACGAGGCCCTGGGCCAACTGGATGCGAGCTTCACATTGATGATGCTGACGTTCGGCGATTTCATCCCGGCGCTGGTTGAAGCACTGGGCGGTGAAGAGACACCACAGGGCATTTAACGCCTTGTGAAGATCAAACTGTGGGAGCGGGTTTGCTCGCGAATGCGGTGTGCCAGTCACTGAATATGTTGACTGATCCACCGCATTCGCGAGCAAGCCCGCTCCCACATTTGGATCCGGTTTCCACTCCGACTACCTCTCTAATAAAAGGACCTCCCCATGCGCGCACTCGCCGCCTTGAGCCGCTTCGTCGGCAATACCTTCGCCTACTGGGTATTGCTCTTCGCCGTCGTCGCTTTCCTCGAACCCAACTGGTTCATCGGTCTGAAAAGCGCCATCGTCCCGTTGCTGGGCCTGGTGATGTTCGGCATGGGGCTGACCCTCAAACTCGATGACTTCGCCGAGGTCGCCCGCCATCCATGGCGCGTGGCCCTGGGCGTGGTCGCGCACTTTGTGATCATGCCGGGCGTGGCGTGGTTGCTGTGCCAGGCTTTCCACCTGCCGCCGGAGATCGCCGTCGGCGTGATCCTGGTCGGTTGCTGCCCGAGCGGCACCTCGTCCAACGTGATGACCTGGCTGGCCCGTGGCGACCTGGCGCTGTCGGTGGCCATCGCCGCCGTCACCACCCTCCTCGCCCCGCTGCTCACCCCGGCGTTGATCTGGCTGCTGGCGTCGGCCTGGCTGCCGGTGTCGTTCATGGAGTTGTTCTGGTCGATCCTGCAAGTGGTGCTGCTGCCGATCGTGCTCGGCGTACTGGCGCAACGTGTACTCGGTGATCGGGTGCGCCATGCGGTGGATGTATTGCCGCTGGTGTCGGTGGTGAGCATCGTGATCATCGTCGCCGCGGTGGTGGCGGCGAGCCAGGCGAAGATTGCCGAGTCGGGTCTGTTGATCATGGCGGTGGTGATGCTGCACAACAGCTTTGGTTACCTGCTGGGTTACTTCACCGGCCGCGTGTTCAAGCTGCCATTGGCACAGCGCAAGTCGCTGGCGCTGGAAGTGGGCATGCAGAACTCCGGGCTGGGCGCCGCCTTGGCCAGCGCGCACTTTTCGCCATTGGCGGCAGTGCCGAGTGCGTTGTTCAGCGTCTGGCACAATATTTCCGGGGCGTTGCTGTCGACCTACTTCCGCCGCATGAGCGAAAAGGAAGACCGCCGCGTGCTGGAGAACACCCCGCAAACTTGATCAGCCGAGCACTTTTCGGCACTCTACCGAGCTGCGCGGGGACGACCCCGCGACGCTTCAAGCGCCTATTCCGGGGACGACCCCACCTAACGTTAGGAGGTCATCATGTCCTGGATCATTCTGTTTTTTGCGGGTCTGTTTGAAGTTGGCTGGGCCGTCGGCCTCAAATACACCGATGGTTTCAGCAAGCCTTTGCCCACGGCTTTGACGATTGCCGCCATGGCCGTCAGCCTCGGCCTGCTGGGGCTGGCCATGAAGGAACTGCCGCTGGGCACGGCCTATGCCATCTGGACCGGCGTGGGCGCCGTGGGCACCGTGATTGCCGGGATCATCCTGTTTGGGGAGTCCATGGCGTTGTTCCGCTTGGCGAGTGTGGCGCTGATCATTTGTGGGCTTATTGGCCTGAAAATCTCCACATAACCCTGCCGGCGATGGCGGCCTGAAGATCGCCATCGCCGGCAGGCCGGGCGCCTACAGAACAGTGCCGCGTAGCTGGGTGACTTTTTCCTGTAGCTGCGCGGGAGTGGCAGCTTCTACCCCTACTGGCTCCCCCGCCACCAACACCACCCGCGACCAGATGCGATGGAAGAAGCCCTTCTTCGGATCGCGACTGAAGAAACTCCCCCATAACCCCTGCAACGCCATCGGAATCACCGGCACCGCCGTCTCTTCCAGAATCCGCGTCACGCCCCCGCGAAACTCATTCATCTCGCCATCGGCGGTCAGCTTGCCCTCAGGGAAGATGCACACCAACTCACCGTCCTTCAGGTACTGCGCAATCCGCGTGAAGGCCTTTTCATAGATCTGGATATCTTCATGACGCCCGGCAATCGGAATCGCCCCGGCGGTGCGGAAGATAAAGTTCAGCACCGGCAAACGGTAGATCTTGTAGTACGTGACAAAGCGAATCGGCCGACGCACCGCGCCGCCGATCAACAGCGCATCGACAAACGACACGTGGTTGCACACCAGCAACGCCGCGCCTTCATCCGGGATCGCCTCCAGGTTGCGGTGCTCCACGCGGTACATGGAATGGCTGAGCAGCCAGATCATGAAACGCATGGTGAACTCGGGAACGATCTTGAAGATGTAGGTGTTGACCGCGATGTTGAGCAGCGAAACCACTAGGAACAACTCGGGAATCGACAGCTTGGCCACACTCAGCAACAGGATCGACACGATGGCCGAGACAACCATGAACAGTGCATTGAGGATGTTGTTGGCCGCAATCACCCGCGCCCGCTCGTTCTCGGCAGTACGCGACTGGATCAGCGCGTACAGCGGCACGATATAAAAGCCGCCAAACACGCCCAGGCCAAGGATATCGAACAGCACCCACCAGGCCTGGCCATAGCTGAGCACGGCGAGCCAGTCGTTGGCCTGCACGTTCTGCGGGAAGCCGCCGGAGTGCCACCACAGCAGCAGGCCAAACACGGTCAGGCCGAATGAACCGAAGGGCACCAGGCCGATTTCCACCTTACGCCCGGAGAGTTTTTCGCAGAGCATCGAGCCGAGCGCGATGCCCACCGAAAACACGGTGAGGATCAGCGTCACCACGGTCTCGTCGCCGTACAACCATTCCTTGGCGTAGGCCGGGATCTGCGTCAGGTAGATCGCACCGACAAACCAGAACCATGAGTTACCAACGATGGAACGCGAAACGGCGGGCGTCTGCCCCAGCCCCAGACGTAAGGTGGCCCAGGATTCGCTGAAAATGTTCCAGTTCAGGCGCAACCCAGGGGTCGACGCCGCCGCGCGCGGAATGCTGCGGCTGGCGAGGTAACCCAGCACCGCCACACCGACGATCGCCACCGACACCACTGGCGCGTAATGGGTAGACGACATCATGATCCCGGCACCAATGGTCCCGGCCAGGATCGCCAGGAAGGTGCCCATCTCCACCAGGCCGTTGCCGCCCACCAGCTCATCTTCGTGCAAAGCCTGGGGCATGATCGAGTACTTCACCGGCCCGAACAGCGCCGAGTGAGTGCCCATGGCAAACAGCGCCAGCAGCATCAGTTCCAGATGATTGGTGAGGAAGCCCGTCGCGCCCACGGCCATGATCACGATCTCGCCGATTTTGATCGCGCGGATCAACGCGTCCTTGTTGAATTTCTCGCCAAACTGCCCGGCCAGGGCCGAAAACAGGAAGAACGGCAGGATAAACAGCAACGCGCAGAGGTTGACCCAGATCGAGCGGTCACCGTCGATGGTGAGCTTGTAGAGAATGGCGAGGATCAGCGATTGCTTGAAGATGTTGTCGTTGAACGCGCCCAGCAACTGGGTGATGAAAAACGGCAGGAAACGCCGTGTGCGCAGCAAAGTGAATTGCGAGGGGTGGCTCATCGTCCGTGTTCCTGCGTGGCCTATTTTTTTGTAAAAGCATTCAGGCCACGACTTTACCTAATCCGGCTTACTTATTCGCTAGTCCTGCAATGCATGGCGAAACAAAAAGCTCACCTTTATAAGCCCCCTGCACCGTGCGCTTGGCCACGATCAGCCACATCAGCGCCAATGCCGCCACCAACACACTGCCGAAAACACTGAAGAAACCCAGGTGCAACAGGCTCGCCAGCTTAAGCGTTGCCAGAGCGTACACACCCAGTGGAAAGGTAAAGCCCCACCAGCCGAGGTTGAACGGGATGCCGGCGCGCAGGTAACGCAGGGTGATCAAGACCGCAATCAGCATCCACCACAGACCGAAGCCCCACAGGGTAATGCCCGCCACCAGCCCCAGGCCGTTGGCCATTTCGCCGACACCTGGCAAACCATTGGCCGCGAAAATGGCCGGCGCATCGCCGCCCAGCAACAGCATGCCCAGCGCCCCGGTGCCAATGGGGCCCAACGCCAGCCAGCTCGACGCGGCCATATTGGCATGCGGCAGTTTATGCAGGGCCATGCGCAGCATCAGGATAGTCAGGATGCTGAACGCCACCGGCAGGGAAAACGCCCACAGCACGTAGCTGGTCACCAGCATCACCAGCTGCGAATGGGCATCTGCCAGGTGTGGTGCGAGCAGGCCACCGCTGGCGGCGGCGACTTCGGCAGCCACCACCGGCAACAGCCAGACGGCGGTCATCTGGTCGATGCTGTGTTCCTGGCGGGTGAACATCATGAACGGGATCAACACGCCGCAGGCCAGGGCCATGGCCACATCCAGCCACCACAGCGCTTCAGCCAGAGGGATCACGTCGCTGCCCCAACGCGGCAGGCCGAACAACAGCAGGCCATTGAGAATGGTCGCCAGCCCCATGGGAATCGTGCCGAAGAACATCGACACCGTGGAGTGCCCGAAAATTCGCCGCGCCTCATGGAAAAACATCACCCAACGGGCCGCGTACAACCCGCTGAACAGCACAAACAGGCCGATGGTGAAGAGCCACAGTGCTTCGGCAATCGCGTGCAAGCCAGGCAAATTGAACGGCAGTTGCGCCAACGCCAACGCAAGCACGCCGGTGCCCATGGTGGCGGCAAACCAGTTCGGGGTGAACTGGCGGATCACTTCCCGTGGACGGGTCAAGTGACTGAAGGGTTTGTAGCTGATGGTATTCGAGCAGGTCATGATGGCAATCCTCTTCCTCGTTTGAGGTTGAGACCATGGTAGAACCAGATCGAATATCTATATAACGGGTAATATCTCTAACTGTTATCTGTTTTACCAATATAGCGTCAAACACTGCCTGCGCTTTCGATCACCAGGATGCGCGCCGGGCCCTGAGGGTGAGCCACGTGCTCGGTGCCGACGCTGGCGTAGAAGATGTCACCGACGCCCAGTTCCGCCACCTGTTCGAAGCCATTGTCGCGATAGTGCATCTGCACCCGGCCATCCAGCACCACAAACACTTCTTCACCGTCATTGATGTGCCAGCGGTACGGCTGGTCGGTCCAGTGCAGGCGCGTGGTGATGCCGTTCATGTTGGCGATATCCAGCGCCTCCCAAGCACGGGTGCCGGTGAAGTCCTTGCTACGGATGATCTTCATGCTTGCCTCTCGGTCAGGCGAATACGAGGCAACGATTATTACCCATCAGCCGCCCATCGTCGCCCTGGCCCGTGCCGAATCCTGCATCAGCAGACCGACCAGCGCCCCCAGGGCCAACAGGATCAGCACCGCGCCGTAGCCATCCGTGGTCACGATCAGGCCATACACGTGGCTCAAGTTACCCGCCAGCAGCGCCGGCAAGCAGAACGCCAGGTAGCTCAACACGTAGAAAGCCGACATCAATCCAGCCCGTTCGTGAGGCAACGCCAGGCCCACAATGCTGCGGACACTGCCCATGAACCCGCCGCCAAAGCCGAAGCCGGCGATCACACTGGCGGCAAAGAACAGCACCAGGCTGGCGCTCTGCACGGCGACCAGCAGCAATGCCACGCCCACCGCCAACAGCACGGCCGACAGGCGCATGACCTTGTCCGCCGGGCGATCCCGCAGGCTGTAGATCATCACCGCACCGCTCAAGGTGACCACGGCCACCAACCCGCCGCCGATCAGGTGCGAGGTCGAGCCGGTCGCCGCCCGCACCAGCGAAGGTGCCAGGGAGGAAAAGAATCCGCCGAGTGCCCACACCGCCACATTCAGCGGCATCGCCAGCCACAGGGCCCGGCGCGCCTGTTCGGGCACATGCAGGGTCGGCGCCAGGGATTTCAAGGCACCCGGAATCCGGCTGACCGTTTCCGGCAAACGCCACACATACAGCGCCTGCGCCACCATCAAGGCGAGCATCGTCAGATAAATCAGCTGGGTTGGCCGGGGCGCGTATTCCACCAGCAAACCACTGCCCAGGCCGCCACTGGCCATGCCCAACAAAGGCGCCAGGCTATTGAGCATCGGGCCGCGCAGGCGATCGGTATCGAGCAGCGTCGCGCTCAGCACCGCCGTGGCCATGCCGGTCGCAAAGCCTTGCAATGCGCGGGCGGCGATGAGGTACGCGGTGCTGTCGGCGTAGATAAACAACAGCATCGCCAGAATGTTCAGCAGCAATGCCGTGAAGATTACTGGCTTGCGCCCCAGGTGATCCGACAGCGAGCCGACGGTCAGCAGCGCTACCAGCAAACTCACGGCGTATACGCCAAAGATCACCGTGAGCATTGCCGCCGAAAAGTGCAGATTGTCCTGATACACCTGATACAGCGGCGTCGGCGCGCTGGACGCGGCGAGGAAGGTCAACACCGTGATCACCAGGAAGGCCAGGTTGGCACGGTGTGAAGGAGTACTGGACATGGGCACGCTCCGCTAAAGCTAATATTTTGCTTTTGCCGAGTGTGCTACTGGAAAGCGCTTAAAGCAAATTCTTTGTGTTAAGGTTTTGTACATGGCGATCAAAGAAGGCCTTCGCCCGGGAGGCCGCAGTGCCCGGGTCCAAGAATCAGTGCATAACGCCGCGCGCGAACTGCTGGAAGCCCATGAGCGCTCAAGCGTGACCGTGCCGATGATTGCTGCACGCGCGGGCGTTACGCCCTCCACCATCTACCGACGCTGGGGCGACCTCGCGGCGCTGCTCGCCGATGTAGCGTTGGAGCGCCTGCGCCCGGACAGCGAGCCGGCCAACACCGGCAGCCTACGCGGTGATCTGCGCGCCTGGGGCGAACAATACCTGGATGAAATGAGCTCCGACCTGGGCCGCAACATGATGCGCGACGTGCAGTGCAGTCATCCCAGGGACTACTGCAGCCACATCCTGATGGGCCAGTTGCAGGTCATCCTCGACCGCTATCAGGGCAGCGTCGAGGTGTTGCCAAGCCTGGATCGCCTGCTGAACCTGATCGCGGCCCCCACGGTGTATCGCAGCCTGTTTTCCAGCGCACCGTTGCCGGTTGAAGAGCTGCATGAACTGATCGATCTGGCCCTGAAAATCTAAAACCCTGCACAAAACCGAATGTGGGAGCGGGCTTGCTCGCGAATGCGGTGGTTCAGTCAATATTTCCGGTGACTGACACCCAGCATTCGCGAGCAAGCCCGCTCCCACATTTATACAGCGTGCATCCAATGCGTTAGGTGCGCATCCCGCGCCCACTCACCAGCAGCTTCGCGCAGCCGATATACAGCACCACAGTCGCCACCAGCATGAAGGTGATTGCCACGCTGATCTTGATGTCCGACACCCCCAGAATGCCGTAGCGGAAGGCGTTGACCATGTGCAGCACCGGGTTGGCCAGCGACACGGTCTGCCAAAACGGCGGCAGCAGGGTAATGGAGTAGAACACCCCGCCCAAGTAGGTCAGCGGCGTGAGCACGAAGGTCGGAATGATCGAAATATCATCGAAGTTGCGCGCAAACACGGCGTTGATGAAGCCCAGCAGCGAGAAGATCGTCGCCGTCAGAACCACCACCAGAATGGTGACCCCGAGGTGATGCACCTGCAGGTGGGTGAAGAACAGCGAGAGCAGGGTCACGATCACGCCCACCATCAAGCCACGCAGCACACCACCCAAGGTGTAGCCGATCAGGATGGTATGCGGCGACACCGGCGACACCATCAGTTCTTCGATGGAGCGCTGGAACTTGCTGCCGAAAAAACTGGAAACCACGTTGCCATAGGAGTTGGTGATCACCGACATCATGATCAGCCCCGGCACGATGTACTCCATGTAGGTGAAGCCACCCATGTCGCCAATCTGACGGCCAATCAGGTTACCGAAGATCACGAAGTACAGGACCATGGTGATCGCCGGCGGCAGCAGGGTCTGCGGCCAGATCCGGGTAAAGCGCTTCACTTCGCGATAGACGATGGTTTGAAGCGCGACGAGGTTGGGTTGCAGTTCGGAACTCATACCGCCACCTTCGCCAGATTTTTCTCCACCAGGGACACGAACAACTCCTCAAGGCGATTGGTTTTGTTACGCAGGCTCAGCACTTCGATGTTCTGGGTCGCCAACTGCGTGAACAGCGCGGTGATGCCCATGGCCTTGTCCACCTGCACTTCCAGGGTATGGCTGTCTACCAGGCGACTCGGGTAACCGAGCAGTTGCGGCGGCGCCGACAGGTTGTTTTTCAGGTCGAGCAAGAAGGTTTCCACATGCAACTGGCCCAGCAGGTTACGCATGCTGGTGTTCTCGACAATGGTGCCGTGGTCGATGATGCCGATGTTGCGGCACAGCTGCTCAGCCTCTTCCAGGTAGTGGGTGGTGAGGATGATGGTGATGCCCTTCTCGTTCAGCTCGGTGAGAAAGGTCCACATCGAGCGACGCAGTTCGATGTCCACGCCGGCAGTGGGCTCGTCGAGGATCAGCAGGCGCGGCTCATGCACCAATGCGCGGGCGATCATCAGGCGCCGCTTCATGCCGCCGGACAGCGAACGCGAAGGCACGTCGCGCTTGTCCCACAGGCCCAACTGGGTCAGGTACTGCTCGGCGCGTTCCTTGGCGATCTTCGCCGGGATGCCGTAATAACCGGCCTGGGTCACGACGATGTCGAAGGTCTTTTCAAACTGGTTGAAGTTGAATTCCTGGGGCACCACGCCGATGGAACGCTTGAGCGCCGCCGGGGATTTGTCCAGGTCATGGCCAAAGATATTCACCGTGCCGCTGGTCTTGTTGACCAGGGTCGAGAGGATACCGATGGTGGTGGATTTGCCGGCGCCGTTGGGGCCGAGCAAGGCGAAGAAGTCACCTTCGGCAACGTCCAGATCGATACCACTCAGGGCCTGGAAACCGTTGCCGTAGGTTTTGGTTAGCTGCCGGATGGACAGAGCGGAACTCATATCGGATTACGCACCAAAGAAGGGAATAGAAAGAGTAGATGAGGGCGCAGCCCAGGTAGTTCAACGGCAGCGCATGACAAGCATGGTGCTTGCCCGCGCCGCACAAGTACAGTCACCCGTATTAATAGTGGGTATTAAGTCAACGCAGTCATGACCGCTTTGCGGTAGGCCGGACGTTGTTGCAGGCGCGCATACCAGGCCTCTAGATTGGGCATCGCAGGCCGTTCGATGGGCATTTCGAACCAGGCGTAGATAAAGCTGCCCAGGGGAATATCGCCCATGCCGATCTCGTTGCCCGACAGATACGGCTGTGTAGCCAGCGCTTCATCAACGGTTTTGAGCACATCGATACAGGCCTGGCGACCGGCGTGGATGTTGTCCCAGTTCTGTTTTTCCGCCGGGGTGCGCAGCACGCCCCAGAACACAATCTTGAACGGTTCGGCAAAAGTGGAGGTGGTCCAATCCATCCACTTTTCCGCGTTGGCCCGGGCTTTCACCTCTGTCGGATACCAGCTGGACGCATGCTTGGCACAGAGGTAACGCACGATGGTATTGGACTCCCACAGCACGAAGTCGCCGTCTTCGATCATCGGCACCCGGCCGTTGGGGTTCAATGCCCGATATTGCGGCGTGTCGACCACACCAAAAGCCCCGCCCGCATCAATTGCTTCATAGTCCAGGCCGAGTTCCTCGGCGCACCACAGTGCCTTCCTGACGTTTGATGAATTTTTACGACCCCAGATTTTCAGCATGACCGCGCCTTTCTTGTGGATGAACATGGCTGGATGAAGGCAGCAGCATACGCCGGTTCACGCGCGGCTCAAATCGCTCTGCATGTCGCCGAGTAATGGCGGCTGGTCCTCGGTGAACAGATGCGGGTAACACTGCTGGATATGAGCGAAGAAAAAGGCCTCGGGCACGTCAGGAAATTGCCCGTGGTCGACCACGTATTCCATCGAACGCAGGCCTTGACGGTTAAACGCGTGGAAGACGCTGTCGTGGAGGCCGTCGAACTCTAGCGGCGGAACATCGAATACATCGCACAGTTGCTGGTTGAACGCAGGCGTGGCCTTGACCCAGCGATCATTCAGGTAAAGCTCGGTATAGCCGTGCATGGCGAACACATCACTCTTGAGCAAGGCGATCAGGCGCGGCGTCGACAAATGATTGCGCACATCCGCCAGGCCGATGCGCGCCGGGATCCCGCAATGGCGGGCGCAGGCGGCAAGCAAGGTGGCCTTGGGCACGCAATAGCTTTCGCCGGCGGCCAGGGCGAAGCTGGCACTTAATGTGTCTGGGTCGCGGCTGAAGGTGTAGGGGTTATAGCGAATCGCCTCACGTACGGCGTAGTAGAGGCTGACTGCCTGGTCACTAAAATCCGTACGGGTTCCACGGTGTTTTTCGGCGAACTCCACCACCGCAGGGTGGTCACTATCGATGAAGCGGCTGGGACTCAGGTAGGTATCCATGAGCTTTATCTCCGAAGGAAGCCTGGAGTCTAACCACAGGCCTGCCGGGGAGATAACGACGAATCGGCCAAATCTCGTTACACCCTTATCACCCCGCTTGTTCGGATGCCGACTAAGCTCCCTGGTGGTTTCGCCCCTGGTTTCACGGAGGATTGAATATGCTGTTGTTGTGGATACTGGTGCTGGTGGTCGGCATTGCCTACCTCGCACACCGCCGCGTCGCGCCCCTGCCCGCCCTGGGCGTGGTTGCCGTCTACCTGCTGGCGATGGGCGCCTGGAGCCACGCACCGGGTTGGCTGCTGCTGATCTTCTGGGTGTTGATCGCCGTGGTGGCCGCGCCCCTGCTGCTGCCCGACCTGCGCCGCCAATACTTCACCAAGCCACTGTTCAGCTGGTTCCAGAAAGTCCTGCCGCCGATGTCCGAGACCGAGCGCGACGCCATCGACGCCGGCACCGTGTGGTGGGACGGCGAACTCTTCAGCGGTCGCCCGGACTGGGATAAGTTGCTGGCCTACCCCAAGGTGCAACTGACCGAAGAAGAACAGGCGTTTATCGACGGTCCGACTGAAGAACTGTGCGCCATGGTCAGCGACTGGGAAATCGGCCAGGCCATGGACCTGCCGCCCGCGGCCTGGGAGCACATCAAGACCCATGGCTTCTTCGCCCTGATCATCCCCAAGGAATATGGCGGCAAAGGCTTCTCTGCCTATGCGCATTCCCAGGTCGCGATGAAACTCGCCACCCGCAGCGGTGACCTGGCCTCCACCGTGATGGTGCCCAATTCCCTCGGCCCCGCCGAACTGCTGCTGCACTACGGCACCGAAGAACAACGCAACCACTACCTGCCGCGCCTGGCCCGTGGCGATGACATCCCCTGCTTCGCATTGACGGGCCCATTGGCCGGCTCCGATGCAGGCGCCATGCCCGACACCGGCGTGATCTGCAAAGGTGAATGGGAAGGCAAGGAAACCCTCGGCCTGCGCCTGAACTGGGAAAAACGCTACATCACCCTCGGCCCGGTCGCGACCCTGCTCGGCCTGGCCTTCAAGGCCCATGACCCGGACCACCTGCTGGGTGAAGAAGAAGACCTGGGCATCAGCCTGGCGCTGATCCCCACCGATACCCCCGGCGTAGAAATCGGCCGTCGCCACCTGCCTCTGGGCGCCGCGTTCATGAACGGTCCCAACTCCGGCAAGGATGTGTTCATCCCGCTTGAGTTCCTGATCGGCGGCCAGGAAATGCTCGGTAAAGGCTGGATGATGTTGATGAACTGCCTCTCCGTGGGCCGTTCGATCTCCCTGCCCGCGGTGGGCACTGGCGCGGCCAAGTTCACCAGCCTGGTGACCGGCCAATACGCCCAGGTGCGCGAACAATTCAATGTGCCGCTGTCGGCCTTCGAGGGCATTCAGGAAGCCTTGGCGCGCATCGGCGGCAACGCCTGGCTGATGGACAGCGCACGCATGCTCACCGCCAACGCCGTGGACCTGGGGGAAAAACCCTCGGTACTGTCGGCCATTCTCAAGTACCACCTCACCGAGCGTGGCCGCGAGTGCATCAGCCACGCCATGGACGTGCACGGCGGCAAGGGCATCATCATGGGCCCGAACAACTACCTGGGTCGCAATTGGCAAGGTGCGCCGATCTTCATCACGGTAGAAGGCGCGAACATCCTGTCGCGCAACCTGATGATCTTCGGCCAGGGCGCGATTCGTTGCCATCCGTTCGTACTCAAGGAAATGGCCCTGGCCGGTCGCGAAGACCATGACCAGGCGTTGAAGGAGTTTGACGGGCTGCTGATGCAACATATCGGTTTCGCCGTGAGCAACGCCGCCAGCACCCTGGTGCTGAACCTCGGCGTCGGTCATTTCGAGAAGGCCCCAGGCAACCGGTTGAGCCAGGGTTATTTCCGCGCACTCAACCGCCAGGCCGCCGCGTTCGCGCTGCTGGCTGACCTGAGCATGATGTTGCTGGGTGGCGAGTTGAAGCGTCGCGAACGCCTGTCGGCACGCCTGGGTGATGTATTGAGCCATATGTACCTGGCGTCGGCTGCCCTCAAGCGTTATCACGACCTGGATTCGCCGGACCATCTGGAACCCCTGTTCGCCTGGGCCATGGAAGAAAGCCTGGGCGAATCGGAGCGTGCGCTGGATGAACTGCTGAGCAACTTCCCGAACAAGGTACTGGGCTGCCTGCTGCGGGTGATCGTGTTCCCGTTCGGCCGTCGCCATACCGGGCCGTCGGATGCGCTGGATGCCGAAGTGGCTGCGGTGATCGGCCGTGCCAAGGGTGACCCGACCCTGGAAGAGTTGCTGGCCGGCTGCTATCGCCCGCAATCGGCGGAAGATCCGGTGGGCGCCTTGCAACATGCCTACGACCTGCTCGGCGCCAGCCATCCGTTGCAGAAAAAACTGCACACCGCGCTCAAAAGCGGCCAGGTCAAACCGACCGCCGGGGAGCATGCCATCGACGCGGCGTTGCACGCAGGCGTCTTGCAACCGGCCGAGGCGCAGACCCTGCGTGACGCCGAAGCGGCGCGGCGCAAGGTGATCGACGTGGATGATTTCAGCAAGGAAGAGCTGACCCAGGCCGAGGGTAAAGTCCGCTGAGTCGAGCGGTCATATAAAAACGGGCGCGAGAGCTATATACTCTCGCGCCCGTTTTTGCTTTAGAGGACTTATCTCGTGTCCAACGTCGTTGCCGATCATCTCGTCTTGCTCGACCACCTGCGCAGCATCCTGGTTGCCGTCGGCGAAGCCGAACAGGTGCCCGAGGAAAGCCATTCACTGTTCCTGGAGCGCTTCGACGAATTGCGCGCCCTGCTGCCGATCGACCCGATCGAAAGCCAGTACCTGGGCCAGGACCTGATGAGCCAGGTCATCCTGCGCTACCCGCAAATCGCCCACCTGGTGCCGCGCGACCTGCTGTGGTTCTTTGGCGGTGACTGCCTGCACTTCATGCCCGACGAAGAACTGGACCTGTACCAGGCCCTGGAAGAACGTCGCTTCGAAGCCGAACAGAACGACGAACCGTTCGACTGGAACCAGGAAAAGCAGCTGCTGGCCATGCCGGTTGACCAGAGCAAGCACTGATCAGCGACCAGGAATGGGCCGACGCAATGTCGGCTCCTTCGCCATGCACGCCACCAGATAATCAATAAACACCCGTAACTTCGGCGGCAGGTACCGCGTGGGCGAATGCAGCAACCACGCCTCGCCGTGGTAGGACGCAATAAAGTCCCACGCTGGCAACACCTGCACCAACCGCCCCTCCTCCAACGCATGGCGCGCCGTGAAATACGGCAAGCTGCCAATCCCCACATGCTGCAACACCGCATCCAGCCGAACCCCGGTGTGGTTCGCCGCATAACGCCCACGCACCGCCACCGTCACCGCCTTGCCGGCCTGGCGGAATTTCCAGCGCGAATCGCCCGGCGTTTCCCCCAAGTAAATGCAACTGTGCGCCAGCAGGTCATGGGGATGCGCCGGCGTCCCGTGTTCAGCCAGGTACTGCGGCGTCGCGCACAACAGATGCTCGATGGGCAATAACTGCCGCCCCACCAACCCCGGCGGAGGGCTGTCGGTGATACGGATACTCAGGTCGACGTTGTCATCAATCATGTCCACCTGGCGGTCCTCCAGGATCAACTGCACATCCACCTTGGGGTAACGCCGCAGGAATTCCGGCATATGCGGGTGCACCACAAACCGCCCCACCGCCTTGGGCACGCTGACCCGCACCAACCCTTCGGCTTCATGGGTGAACTGGCCACTGATCTCCATCACCGAGCGCGCCGCGCTGACCATCTCCTGGCAGCGCTTGAATACCTCTTCCCCGCCTTCGCTCAAGCGCAATTTGCGTGTGGTGCGTTGCAACAAGCGCGTCGCCAGTGCCTTCTCCAGGCGCGAGATACTGCGGCTCACCGAGGAAGGCGAGGCCCCCAGTTGCCGGGCGGCTTCGGAGAAGCTGCCGGTTTCCACCACTTTGACGAAAATCGCCATTTCGCTCAGCAGCGGCAAAGGAAGATTGATGCTCATGGTGCACAGGTCCATTGATAATTGAGCGGATTATCACCTATCCGCGCACTATTTATACTGCGCGCAGAACCCTGATGCGGATGTAGATGATGACCGAGCGCCTGTTTTTTACCCACGACCACCTGACTGCCGAGCTGGAGGTGTTGAGTTGCACCCCCCACGAGGAGCAGTTTGCAGTGATCCTGCAGTCGACGATTTTTCACCCCCAGGGCGGTGGGCAACCTTTCGATACCGGCTGGCTCGGTGAAGCCACTGTGCTGCGCGCCACCCAGGAAGCAGACCGCGTGGTGCACTACGTCGACCGGCCATTGGAACCGGGTCCGATCACCGCAAGGGTCGATGAACAGCGCCGTATGTTGAACACCCGACTGCATTCCGCCGGGCACTTGATCGGCAACGTGGGCGAGACCTTGGGTTGGATGCCGATCAAGGCCCATCACTGGCCCGGCGAAGGCAAGATCACCTTCATCCGTGGCGAAGCGGCGCAAGCCATGGACGCCGAGGCGATCCAGCAACAGGTCAACCAATGGATCGCTGCGGATTACCCACGGCACATGAACCTGGAAGACGGCACCCGCGAAGTCGGCTTTGGTGAATTGCCCGCGTATGCCTGCGGCGGTACCCATGTGCAGGCACTGAGTGAGTTAGGCCAGGTGACCATCCTGGCCCTGTCGGAAAAAAAGGGTGCGCTGTCCGTGCGCTACGAACTCGATTAAACCTCACTCGCCCCCGCCCGCCCCGGTTCCACCACAAACGACTTGAGGGTCGATACCGTGGCCATCGGGTCGCGGGGGTCGGTAATCACCCGCAGGTTCGTGAGCATCTTGCCCTCCTCCACCTCCACCGACACATATCCCCGCTGACGGCTATCGAAAAACTTCACATGCGGGTTGAGCGGCAACAGCTTGCTGAACGCATCAAAGGGCGGTCCGTCAGACGTCACCGACGTACCGACGAATTCCGTGGCTACCACCCGCGAATCCGGGTTGTTGGCATCGGCATGCAAATCCGTCACCCAGAACGAGTGGATATCACCGCCCCAGAACACCGGGTTGTTGACGCGATTGCGCTCTATGGACGCCAGCATCCGCGAACGGTTGGCCATGTAGCCATCCCACCCGTCGGTCCAACGTCCTGGCTTGTGATCTGTGAGGTCACGCTGGGTTAGCGGCGCTACCAGCAGGTCCTGGGCGATGATGTTCCACTGCGCCTTCGACTGGGCAAACCCCTGGTCCAGCCAGGCTTCTTGCTGCCAACCAAGCATGGTGCGGCCAGGGTCGCGCAAGTCGTGGCAGAGGTTATCGGCGATATGTCCCTGGTGGCTGGCATTCGCCGGAATGCAGGGTTGTTCGGAACGGTATTGCCGACCGTCCAGCACGTGGAAACGGGCCAGTCTGCCGTAGTCCAGGCGCCGATAAATGCGCATTTCCGGCCCCTTCGGCAAGCTGCTGGCACGCAGCGGCATATGCTCGTAGTAAGCCTGGTAGGCTGCCGCACGCTGCTGCAGGAATTGCCCGACCGGAATCTTCGGGTCCTGGGACCAGCGGTTGGCGTAGTCGTTCTGTACTTCGTGATCGTCCCAGGTCGCCACGCTCGGTGCAGCGGCGTGCAGGGCCTGTAGATCCGGGTCGGTTTTGTACAGGGCATAGCGGTTGCGATAGTCGCTCAGGCTCACCGCATTGCCGCTGCCGTGGGGGCGGATGATCTTGCCCGAATCCGCCGCGTAGGAACTGTCGTAGATGTAGTCGCCGAGAAAGAACACCAGGTCGGGCTGTTCCTCTGCCAGGTGGCGATAGGCACTGAAATAGCCGCGTTCCCAGTGGGAGCACGAGACAAACCCCAGACGTGCCGACGCCATGGCATACACCGTAGGCGCCGTGCGCGACTGCCCCACCGGGCTTTGCGCGCCCAGCCCTTCGAACTGATACCAATACGGTCGGCCCGCCTCCAACCCCGCGACTTCCACATGCACCGAATGGCCCCAGCGCTCGCTGGCCATGACTTCGCCCTGGCGCACCACGCGGGTCATCGCGGCATCGCTGGCGACCCGCCAACGCACGGGCACGGAACGGCTCAAGCCGCCACGGCCATCCACGGCATTGAACAAGGGCGCCAGGCGCGTCCAGATCACAAACCCATCGGGCAACGGGTCCCCGGAAGCCACGCCGAGGGTGAACGGATAATCCACGCCGGCACTGCGCGCAAACGGACTGAGGATCGAAAACGTGGTGGCAACCGCCAGCCCGGCAAGCACCCGGCGTCGGCCATGATCAACCTCGCCACTCACAGCCGAAACTCCCAATCCTCTCGCAGCGTGGCGAACACCAGCATGTCTTCATGCACGCCGTTCTTGAGGAACGCCCCGCGCAGGCAACCTTCGTACTGCAGGCCGATTTTCTCCATGACCCGTGCCGACTCTTTGTTGCGACTGAAGCACTGGCTGCCCACGCGATGCAGGCCGAGTTCGGCAAAGCCGTAGTCCATCAGTGCACGCGCCGCTTCTGCCGCGTAGCCCTGGTTGCGTGCGTCCGCCGCCACCCAACCGCCCAGGTGTCCGTAGAGGTGATCCGGTTTGACGCGCAGGCTGACGATGCCGATCAACTCGCCGCTGTCACGCCGATGCATGCCCAGGCTCAACAAGTGGGCCGAGCGAAATTTCTCCGGCATGCCAGCGATGAAATCCTGCGCGATTTCGAGGGTGTAGGGCGAAGGAATACTCGCTGTGTTGTCGGCAATTTTCGGGCCGTTGGCGAGGGTGCACAACGTCTCGGCCTGGTGGTTTTCCAGTGCGCGCATTAACAGTCGCGGCGTGGATATCTGTGGCAGTTCACGGCTCATTTCCAGGGGCCCTCGATGTAAAGTTTTTGAGAATGCCCCTGGCGCATGTCAATTCTGTTACGTCATAAAAATTTCTTGAGAATTGTCTGAAAGACTTGTCCTAGAGCCCTCAAAACGTCAATTAAAGTTAACCAATCGGTCATTTTTGGTTGTTAGCGTGTCGCCCCTAATTCAATAACGGGGTAGCGGAATGAGAACCTGGGACGAACCGAAAAAACGCAAGGCGCACATCGAACTGATCCCGATGATCGACGTGATGATGTTCCTCCTAGTGTTTTTCGTACTCGTGAGCCTGAACGTGATTCCGGCCCTCGGCATGAAGACGCAACTGCCCAGCGCCAGCAGTTCGCAGCAGCTCAAACCACAGAACAAATTCATCCTGACACTGGGCCTGGAAGGCCAGCTGCAACTGGATGGCAAGGACCTCACGGTCGACGCGCTGGTGCCGGCGCTGAAGGCAGCGGAAAAGCCCGACACCAAGTCGACCATCATCGTCAACAGCGACAAAGGCGTAGAGGTTTCGCGCCTGGTGGAGGTGATGGACACCCTGCGTCTGGGTGGCTTTACCTCTGTGTCCATTGCCACGCGTAAGTCCTGATCATGTACGTATTGTTTCGTGCGCGTCAGCTGCTGGGCAGTGTCCCGGCCGTGATCGCCCTGGTGCTGATTGCACTGGGTATCCAGTCCCAGACCTTGAAGGTCGAGCCGGTGTATGACGAATCGGCGGTCGAGTTGGCGTTGGTCGAGCCGGAGCCAGAAGTGATCCCCGAGCCGGTGGTGGAACAAGAGCCGCCACCGCCGGTGATCGAGGATGAAGAGGCCGAACCCGCCCCTCCACCGCCGCCGCCCAAGCCGCTGCCAAAACCCAAGCCTGAGCCCAAGCCAAAACCAGTACCCAAGCCGGTGGTCGCCAAGCCAACGCCCACCCCGACACCCCCACCGGTCGCCGCCAAACCGGCACCGGCGCCCGTGGCCCAGGCCGCGCCGACACCCGCGCCGCCAGCACCGCCAAAGGTCGACGGCCAAGCGCTGGAAGGCGGTTACCTCAAGGGTTTGCGCAACGAGCTGGATACCTACAAGCAGTACCCCACCGGACGCCAGGCCTCCCTCGAACGCCCCACCGGCGAAGTGGTGGTCTGGTTGCTGGTCGATCGCCAGGGTCGGGTTCTCGACTCCGGTTTGCAGACCCAGGCCTCGAGCATGTTGCTCAACCGGGCCGCCACCAACAGCTTGCGTCGTATCAAGCAAGTCAAGCCGTTCCCCGAGCAAGCCTTCGGGGGCCGCAATGAGCAGCGCTTCACCGCCACCTTCAACTACAGCGTGCAATAAGCACCCGACACCAGGACGACAGAGATGAGGTTCACACGGATTCATCTGGCACTCGTTGCCGCAAGCATGGGCCATGGAATGGTCATGGCCGACACCAGCAACAGCGACGTCGGGACGATTGGGGTTCAGGGCAAGGCCACGGCAGGTGGCGGCTACATGGTGCAAGAAGAAAGCATCAAGGGCCGCTCCACCGTGACCAAGGAAGCGCTGGATAAACAGACCGCCACCGGCAACGCCGTGGACAAGCTCAAGTACACGCCGGGTTTGAACATTTCCAGCGAAGACAACACCGGCCTGTCCGGCTTTCGCTTCACCATGCGCGGGCTCAACTCCGACCAGGTGGGCATGTCGGTGGACGGCATGCCGATCAACGACTCCGGCAACTACGCGCTGTACTCCAACCTGCTGGGCGACCCGGAAAACATCGAGCAGATCTTTGTCACCCAAGGCTCTTCGGAGGCGGACGGCCCGCACATCGGCTCCAGCGGCGGCAACATCGGCATCGTGACCATTCGCCCGACCAAGGAAACCGGGGCGTTCGTCAAACAGGTGATGGGCAGCAACGCCACGCGCAAGACCTTTGCTCGCCTCAACACCGGCGAGATCAATGGCCTGGGCAACTGGTTGTCGGCCTCCCACACCGAAGGCCAGATGTGGCGCGGTTCGGGCGCCGTGCGCGCGGACAAGGTCGAATGGAACAGCTTCTTCGACGCCGGCGATGGCAACACCGCCAACCTGATTCTCAAGTACCACGAGCAGGACAACAACAGCTACAGCCAGCTGACCAAGGCCCAGTACCAGCAGAACGGTCGCAAGTACGACCCCTACCCGGCCACACCGACCGTGGGCAGCAACGGCAAGTACAACAGCTACTACGCCCTGGCGCAGAACCCGTTCCAGACCTTCACCGCCGTGCTCAACACCCAGTTCAAACTGGCAGACAACCTCGCGCTGTCGGTGATCCCGTATTACTACTGGGGTAACGGCAGCGGTGTCGGTTCGTCCAGCTATGCGCTGAACCGCGGCTCCAACCAAGGCGGCGTGTTCGACCTGGGCAACCTGCCCACCGGCGCCCAATACAACGCCGACGGCACCCCGAACAACGGCGTGTACTACCGCCCTTCGCGCACCCAGACCTGGCGTCCGGGCATCACCACCAAACTGAACTGGGACCTGGGCGATCACAGCCTGCAAGTCGGCTACTGGTACGAGCGCGCACGCCAAAGCCAGACCCAGCCGTTCATTCCGCTCAAGGCCAGTGGCAAGCCCGTCGACACCTGGCCGGATTCCAACGACGCGGTGGTCGATGCCAATGGCAACACCATCCAGGGTCGCGACCGCTTCACCATCACCCCGGCGCAGAAGGTCTGGGCCCAGGACACCTGGTACATCAACTCGGACTGGACCCTGATCGCCGGCCTGGCCTACATGAACGTCAAGCGTGACGGCACCAACCACGGCAGCCTCACCGAGCAGCCGGAAAAACGTAACCAGACCTACAACAAGCTGCTGCCCAACGCCGGCCTGAAATACCAGCTGGATGAACGCGACCAGTTGTTCTACAGCCTGTCGCGCAACATGCGTATTCCGCAGAACTACGTGCTGTACGACAAGGGCGTCGGCTCCATCGACTCCAAGCCGGAAACCAGCTGGAACCATGAGTTGGGCTGGCGCTACACCGATGAAGACATGACCGTGGCCGCCACCTTGTTCTACATGCAGTTCAAGGATCGCCAAGTGTCGTCGCGGGATATCAACGGCGACTTCGCCGACATCAACGCCGGCTCCGTCAACAACAGCGGCCTGGAGCTGGAGTGGAGCGGCCTGCTGCCCAATCACTTCAACTACTACACCTCCTACACCTACACCAAGGCCGAGCAGCAAGACGACCTGACCGTGTACAACGCCGGCCAAGCCATCCTGTTGCCCACCAGCGGCAAGCAGTTCGCCAACGTGCCGAAAAACATGCTGGCCGCCAACATCGGCTACGACGACGGCCGCTTCTACGGCACCTTCGGCGGCAAGTACACCAGCAAGCTCTACGGCGACCTGACCAATGACGAGGCCATCTCCGGCCGCACCGTGTTCAACGCCGGCGCGGGTATCTACCTGCCGGTGGACAAGAAGGTGGTCAAGGACGCCACCCTGCGCCTGAACGTCGACAACCTGTTCGACAAGAAATACCTGGACGGCGTGTACACCACCAAGACCAACGCGGCCAGCTACAGCGGTTTCCGCGACGGCGACCCGGCCTACATCGTAGGCCTGGAACGTACCGTGACGGTCTCCCTGGAAGCCAACTTCTAATTGCGAGGTAAATGAACATGGACATGAACCTGCTCCACGACATCACCTTTTATGTGATGTATGCCGCGATGGCCATCGCGATCTTTATCACCATCGAGCGCGGGATTTACTTCGCCTACGTACGCCGTCAAGCGCGCGCACTGACCGAGGTGCTGGGCGCCCATGTGCACAGCGAACGCGACCTGCCGGAAAGCCTGACCCGCCGTGACAGCCTGCCGCTGAGCATGGTGTTGCCAGTGCTGGCACAGAAAGCCTCACAGGGTTCGCGCAAGGACCTGGATGACGTGATCGAAACCCAGTACCTGACCACCCGTGCACCCCTGGCCCGCAGCCTGTGGATCATCGAAACCATCACCACCGCCGCGCCGCTGTTGGGTTTGCTGGGTACCATCCTCGGCATCATCGACACCTTCAAGGCGCTGGCGACGGCGGGCGTGTCCGACCCAGGGCAGATTTCCGGTGGTATCGGTACGGCCTTGTTCGCCACCGGCCTGGGGATCGCCATCGCGCTGTTCTGCGTGGTGTTCCACAACTTCTTCCAGGACAGCCTGGAGCGCATCAACGACCAGCTGAAAATCCTGCTGATCCGCGCCGCCACCGGCGCCCGCGTGCAGAGTGAAGTACCGCACCTGGTGCCGACGCCGCTGCACAGCCGCACGGCGTAACCCCGTAGTGAGCGGGCTTGCCCCGCGCTGGGCAAGCCCGCTCACTACATCAGTTGAAGAGAGTGTCATGTCCATTTCCTTGAAATTGCGCATCGCAGGCCTGGCAGGTTTGCTCATGAGTCCGCTGGCCCAGGCGGACTTTTCGATTCCGGGGTTTGAATTGGTGCACACCGTGCCGGTGGACACCGCCCTCGGCACCGACGACTTGCGCCAGCCCGGCCCGGTGTGGAGCGAGCTGTTTGATGGCGCAAAAAACAGCATCGACATTGGCCAGTTCTACGCCGCCGATCACCCAGGCTCGGTGATGGACCGCGTGATCGAACGCCTGGAAGCCGCCGGTAAACGCGGTGTGAAGATTCGTTTCCTGCTGGAAGAAAAAGGCATCCGATTGTCGGAAGCTTCCACCCTGGAACGCCTGCGCGCGATCCCCAACCTGACCTTTCGCGTGCTGCCCTACGCGCGGGTGAGCGGTGGGATCATCCACGCCAAATACCTGGTGGTGGATGGCAAGCAGGCGTTTGTCGGCAGCCAGAATTTCGATTGGCGTTCGCTGGAACATATCCACGAAACCGGGCTGCGTATCACCGACCCGACCGTGGTGAGCCAAGTGCAGGCGATCTTCGAACAGGACTGGAAAGCCCAGCAGGCATTGGCCAACAACCAGCCGGTGCCGCTGCCTGCCTCCAGCAAAGAGCCGCCACGCACCGGCAACTACCTGGTCGCCAGCCCGCAACGCTACAACCCGCCAGGCGTCGGCGATTCACAGCTGGAACTGCCGCGTTTACTCAGCGAAGCGAAACACGAAGTGCGCGTGCAACTGCTCGACTATGCGCCACTGTCCTACGGACCGGACAAAATCCGTCCGTACTACGCAGTGATCGACAATGCCGTGCGTGCGGCAGCGGCGCGTGGGGTGTCGATCAAGCTGATGGTGTCCAACTGGAACACCGACAAGCTGGAACTGCCCTACCTCAAAAGCCTCGCCGTGCTGCCCAACGTGCACATCAAGATCATCACCCTGCCCGAGGCCAAGCAAGGCTTTATCCCGTATGCACGGGTGATCCACAGCAAGACCATGGAAATCGACGGCCAGGTTGCGTGGATCGGCACCAGCAACTGGCTGGGCGGGTACCTGGATAACTCGCGCAACCTGGAAGTGGTGATGCGCAGTGAAGCGATGGCCAAGCGGGTCGGGGAGTTGCATGAGCAGTTGTGGGATGGGCCGTATGCCAAGACGCTGGATGTGACGGCGGAGTACGCGGCGCCGCACCCGGGATCTTTGTAATAAAAAGTCGGCCTACGGGCATTTGAATTCCAAGGATTGGCAGCTAGCCTTTTCAGTCTCCGGACGCAGCTTTAGCGGTGCTGCGACCGGAGCCCACTCACAGGAGAGTACAGCCATGAAAACCGCTACCCTTCGCACCTTGTGCACACTGCTTCTGCTTATTCCCCTCAGCGGCTGCGTCAACCACCCGTCAACCGTCACTCTGGTCACCTTTGCCGATGGTACCCGGGGCCTCAAGACACCCGTGGATACGGGCACACCGGGGGCGTCCCAGGGGGACCTGTTTGTCTTCGCTCAACCCTTGATGGACCAAGGCCGCCAGGATATCGGCAGCAACAACGGCTTTTGTGTCACCACGCTGCCAGGCGTTCACAGCCAATGCCAATGGACGTTGGTTTTCGTGAATGCCGTTGGACAGACCACAGGCACCCTTGTCGTCGGCGGACAGGAGTACGAAGCCGGCCAATCCACCGTCGCTGTCCTGGGCGGTACCGGTACCTATACGGGCTTCACCGGGCAAATGACTTCCGACCCTATGCCGGACGGTACATTCAAGCAGACCTTGTACCTGGCGCCTCGCTGAACCTGCAAAAACGCCGCTCATCCAGGGGCGGCGTTTTCTTATTGAAGTAGGACATTTCACTCACCTGCATCTCCCCTCCCGCTCCATCACAGTGGTAGTGTGTGGAAATGTTTCTGACAGTTCGATCAGAAACTTCCCACTTATTACCTGCAAAGGAATGCCTTTCTCCATGCACTTTCCACTCAAGCAATTGGCGGCTGCCACCCTGTTCGCGGCGAGCCTTTCGGCCATCACCAGCCCCGCTTACGCCAACATCACCCCGGACCAGAGCACGGCGATTCTGAAGGATTTCAACGAAACGTCCGTCACTGATTTCCGTGGTTTCCTCGGTGCCCTGGCCAAGGGCGACCTGGGCAAGACCAGCGATGTAGGCCCGGCGATCAGTGCATTTCTTGATAACAAAACCTTGAGCGCGGATCAGCAGAACGAGATCAATCGCCTGCTCGGTATCTACACCCGCGTGAAGTACGGCAAGGCCGCCACCGAAACCCTGCGTGAGCTGGTGGAAATCCCGACGTTCAACGTGGACGGTCTACCGCAATACAAGAACCCGGAATTCATCAAGATTGCCGGCAAGATCGAGGCACTGGCCAAGGCCTTTAACCTGACCTTCCGCAATATCGACAACCGCGTGTACGAAATTTCCCTGGAAGGCAGCGGTGACGAAGTGGTCGGTATCCACGCCCACGCCGACGTGGTGCCCGTGACGCCGGAAAACTGGGTGTTGAAAGACGGCACCAAGCTCGACCCGTTCAAGGTCACGCTGATCGGCGACCGCATGTACGGCCGTGGCACTGAAGATGACAAAAACGGCATCGTCGTGGCCATGTATGCCATGAAGGTGATCAAGGAAGAGAAGCTGCCGCTGGCACGCAATTTCAAACTGCTGGTGGACACCACCGAAGAAACCTCCGGCGACGCGATTCCCTACTACTTCGAAAAGAACCCGACACCGCAGTACAACCTGGCGCTGGATGGCGGTTACCCGGTGGTGATTGCCGAGAAAGGCTACGGCACGGTGATGGCCACCTTCCCGCGTCGCAAGGGTGAAGGCAAAGGCGCGGAAGTCATCTCGATGACCGGCGGCATGGCGACCAACCAGATTCCGTCGGCGTCAGTGGCGACTTTTGTCAGCGACAAACCTGCCGAGTTGGCGGCCAGCCTGCAAAAGGCCGGTACTGAATACGCCAAGAACAACGGCGGCGATTTTGAAGTGGCCGCCAAGGTCGACGGCAAAAACGTCAAGCTGACCGTCACCGGCGTGTCCGCGCACTCGTCCGAGCCGGAATCCGGGGTCAACCCAGTGGCGCGCATGTTGGAGTTGATCCACAGCGTCGATGGCAAGATCGCCCTCAAGCACAACCACATCACCGATGCTGCACGTTATGCGTCTGACAACTGGGGCCTGGATTACCTGGGCGGCAAGTTGGGCGTGGGCTTCTCCGATGAGTTCATGGGCCCGCTGACCACTTCGCTGACCTTTGTCGGCCTGGATGACAAAGCCTTCAAGCTGGCCGTGAACCTGCGCGTGCCGAAGGGCAAGTCGCCGGAAAAACTCAAAGCCGAGATCGCCGACAAGCTGAGCGCCTGGGACAAGAAAACCAAGGTCAAGGTGGGCTTCACCTACTCGGTGGCCGAGCCGATGTACCGCAACCCTGAAGGTGAGTGGGTCAAGGCCCTGTTGGCGGTGGCCAGCGAAAACCTGGGCATGGAACATAAGTTCGGCACGTCGGCGGGCGCGACCTCCGTGCATGAACTGCCCAACGGCGTGCAATTCGGCCTGGCGCGTCCGGAAGTGAAGTACACCGGGCACACCGACAACGAGTTCAAGACCGTCGACCAGTTCCTGCTGGACCTGCAGATCGTCACCGAAATGATGGGCCGCATCGGCCAACTGCCCAAGCTCTGATAAACAGCAGCCCGCCGCAACGGCGGGCTGTTCAGGCTTGCAGCATCAACATATCTTCGAAAAAACCACCGACCGGTTCCGTGGGATGGCACAGCTGGATTTCCAGGACCCAGGCCATTTCACTCGGTGGGATTTCCAGGTCCGCCAGCACCTTGCTCTCAAACAACGCGTGGGGGAAATCCGCGAGGCGGTGCCCTGCGAGGTTACGCGCCAGCCTCCAGCCTTTTGCCAAGGCGCTCTGCTCGGCATAGTCATACAGTTCGCGGCCAGTGAGGCCCTGTAGCCAGGCGTCGCGGGTTTCGTCGAACACCTCATGCAGTGCGGTCCTGCACGCCAGGTGCAACGGCGCGTCACCGAACACAAAAGTGTCACCATAGTCGCCCTCGTAACCGTCCCACACCGGGCCCAGATCGACCACGACAATGTCGCAGGCGCGCAGCCTGCGCTGGCGGTCAATGCCTTCGCGGGGCGGGCGGACCGTGTCGTCGCCAAAACGGATGTAGGTCGGGTGCCAGGTGTGGGAGGCGCCCATGGCTTGCAGTTGTTCGGCGGCCATGTCGAGGGCTTCGCCGGTGGTCATGCCCACTTGTAGTCGGCTGGCAATCGCCGCCAGGGCGCGGATGGACTGATCGCGCGCCGCCAACATGCCGTCCAGTGAATAACGTGGGCCGACTTTCTCCCAGATCGGGTGCAGCGCCTTGGGCGCCATGCCGGCACTCGACCGGCCACTGGGCACAAACGCTTCCGCGACAAATCGATGGCCAGGTAAACCTGCCTCCAAGCATTCCGTACGCACCTGGCTGATCATTGCGCCATTACCGCACGCATACACCTGGGCGGCTTCCCAGTCGTGCCCATGGCTCAAGGCAACTTCTTGCACCCGCCCCTGGGACGCCAACACCGGATGCCAGTGAAAACGTGGATGGTCGATGACCGATTGTTCCAGGAACAGGCGGTCGTAAAAGTCTGCCGGTTGCCCGCCGCCCCAGTACAAGGTCACGTCGACATCACGCTTTAGGGCGGTCAGCAGGATGGGCTTGATGCCCGCGTAGCCGGTGCCCGTGGCGAACAGGACGACGGACGCCTCGTCATTATCCTGCCAGGTACAGGCGCCAAACGGTCCTTCCAGCTGCAACAGATCGCCAGCCTCAAGGTCAGCCAGCAGGATCTCGGAAAACAGCCCGCCGCTCACCTGCCGAATCTGAAAAACCAGCCGCCCATCGTCGTCGCCCGGCAGATTGGCGATCGAAAAACACCGCGAGTCGCCGTCGACCAGGCGGAACTTGAGGTACTGGCCCGCCCGCACTGCCAGCGGCCTGTCCGGCATCAGCACCAGTTCAATGATGTCGGGGCTCAGTGCGCGTTTGCTCACGACCTGCGCCTCGACCACCAGCGCGGGCGTGTCCAGCGACCAACCGGGGATTTCCAGGCGCATGTCGCCGCAGGCATGGCTCTGGCACAACAGCATTTCATTGGCGGCCAACGGATAGCACGGCGCGGGGGCTTCCGGCGCCAGACGTTTAGCCCGGTAATTCCCTGCTGCGACCACCACCTTGCAGGAGCCACAAGCACCCCGTCGGCAGGAAAACGGCACCGACAATCCGCTGGCGAGCATCGCATCCAGCAACAGTTCATCACCGGCCTCAAAGGTTTTCCCCGAGGGGAAGAGTTCGATGACATGACGTGTATTCATAACAACCTCGGGGGTGAGTGAGCCGTGATTGTTGCGCTAGACTAGGCCCATTAAAACCTCCAGTTTTGGATACTTCAGATGGTCCAGATGCGAAAATGGCGCCCGATGCTCAAGCTGGACGACAGTCCAGGCAAGGCCTCCTACCGCAAGATTACCGAAGGCCTGGTGACCGCGATCGTTGAAGGGCGATTGCTGCCAGGCACACTATTGCCGGGCACGCGGGAGATGGCGCAGTTGCTCGACGTTAACCGCAAGACGGTGATCCTGGCCTACGAAGAGGCCATGACCAAAGGCTGGCTGGTCAGCGAGCCGCGACGCGGGACCTTCGTCAATGCGCAGTTGACGGCCAAGCAACTGCCGAGCGGCGCGCAGGCGCCCTTCGCGCCGCCCATCCTGGCGCAGACAGCCGCGCCCTATTTCGCCCAGAACGCCCAGGTGACGGCGCTGAATCATCGGCATGACGCGCTGTTTTTCGATAACGGCACCAGCGACCACCGCCTGCTGCCCCAAGCCGTGCTGCACCGCTACTACCGCAATGCCCTGCGCAGCAGCTTTGCATCCAACACCCTGCGCTACGGCAGCGAGGGCACCGGCTATCATCTGCGCTGCGCGCTGGCCGAGATGCTGCGTAACAACCGTGGGTTGACGGTTGGCACCGAAAACATCTGCCTGACCCAAGGCACCCAGATGTCGCTGTACCTGACCGCCAGCCTGTTGCTCAACCCCGGCGACGTGGTGCTGGTGGAGCGCCTGAGTTACCCGCCAGCGTGGGAAATTTTCCGCAGGTTGGGTGCGCAACTGATCACGGTGGACATCGACGAAGAAGGCTGTCGCACGGACCAGATCGATCGCCTGTGCCGCGAACACAAGGTGCGGATGATCTATCTCACGCCACACCACCAGTTCCCCACCACCGTGAGTCTGCACGCGGCGCGGCGGCAGCAGTTGCTGGCATTGGCGGCGCTGCATGACTTCTGCATCATCGAAGAAGACTACGACCACGAATTTCACTTCAGCGGGCGCCCCTACCTGCCCCTGGCCAGTGATCGCACGCAGCGGCATGTGATTTATGTTGGCTCATTATCCAAGGCTCTCGGCTCGACGTTCCGCTGCAGTTATGTGGTGGCTCCCGCGCAGGTGGTCGAAGCCCTGCACAGCAACGCCGCACTGATGCTGGGCGATGCCGACGCGGTCGCGCAGAAGATGCTTGCCAACCTGATCAACGACGGCGAACTCAAGAAGCACCTGCGCCGCGTGTCGAAGGAATACCGCGCCCGCCGTGAAACCTTGCAAGGCTGCCTGCATGCGGCGTTCGGTGAGCGGATCCAGGTGCGCGAGCCCGAAGGCGGCCTGGCGCTGTGGGTGCGTTTCGACGATGCAATCGACGTCGACAAGATGGTTAACGCAGCGCTTGATCACGGGCTGGTCGTACGCAGCGGCCGGCAGTTTTCGCCGATGGACCAGGCGGAGAACGCGTTGCGGTTGGGCTTTGCCTCGCTTGATCAGAACGAGATACGCGAGGCGACCTTGAGGCTGGCCAGCGCGGCGAACGCGCGATAAAACGCGCACAAACAAAAACGCCGATCATTGCTGATCGGCGTTTTCATTGAATATGGAGCGGGAAACGAGACTCGAACTCGCGACCCCGACCTTGGCAAGGTCGTGCTCTACCAACTGAGCTATTCCCGCAAATGGCGTCCCCTAGGGGACTCGAACCCCTGTTACCGCCGTGAAAGGGCGGTGTCCTAGGCCACTAGACGAAGGGGACACACAACTGAAACACATGGTGTGTATTTCAGTGCCCAGAGGTTAGATCCGAAGATCATGCCCTGGTTTCACTCAGTGCCGCCCGAGGGCCACACTGCTTAAATTGGAGCGGGAAACGAGACTCGAACTCGCGACCCCGACCTTGGCAAGGTCGTGCTCTACCAACTGAGCTATTCCCGCAAATGGCGTCCCCTAGGGGACTCGAACCCCTGTTACCGCCGTGAAAGGGCGGTGTCCTAGGCCACTAGACGAAGGGGACACACAACTGAAACACATGGTGTGTATTTCAGTGTCCAGAGGTTAGATCCGAAGATCATGCCCTGGTTTCACTCAGTGCCGCCCGAGAGCCACACTGCTTAAACTTGGAGCGGGAAACGAGACTCGAACTCGCGACCCCGACCTTGGCAAGGTCGTGCTCTACCAACTGAGCTATTCCCGCATATTGGCGTCCCCTAGGGGACTCGAACCCCTGTTACCGCCGTGAAAGGGCGGTGTCCTAGGCCACTAGACGAAGGGGACACACGTACAACATTCACTACCTAACCGCGTTTCGCTGTGTGCTTTACGCGTTAAGTGGCGCGCATTCTATGGATGGATTGAAAGGTCGTCAACCCCCAAGGATAAATTTATTAAAATCAATGACTTCGACCTGCTTTCAGGGCCTGCGGGCGAATTGTGCGCGTCCGGGCTTTGACGCCTATATTCTGGCGCCCGACAAGGCGCTATAGTTCGCTCCGGCAAATGATGGCAATGTGCATCCATGCAGGGAGCACCTATCTATATAGAAGCAAACTACCCGGGCAACTGGTCGATCAGTCCTATCCGCCGGATGGCCCAGTCACTACACTCCACTGTAAACCCTATAAAGAGGTCACACCGGTGACACCACTCATGATCACCCTGCTGGTAATAGCCGGGATCGTAATACTGATCGCCATTGGCTACATGAACCACGTGGTGGAAAACAACAAGCTGGAAAAGAAGCGCACCGAGATCGAGCTCAATGATCGCCTGCGTCGCTGCGGTGAAATCACCGAGACTTTCCCCGGCCAGTTGATGACCGCGGCGCTCAAACTGTTGATGACCCGCCTGGAACTCAACGTCAACCAGCGCCTGTTGAACCTCAACAAAGGCAGCGCACCACTGAAAGCCCGCATCGCCGAGTTGAATACGCTGGTAGCCCAAGGCGAATCGATCCCGGTGAACAACCCGCCCGCGCCGATCCAGACCGAAGCCAAGGCCAAGGACGTGCGCTTCCTGCTCGAAGCCCTGCACGGCCAGGTCACCCGCGCCGCCCAAGACGGCTTCCTGCCGGCCAACGAGGCCAAGCACTGGATCCGGGAAATCCGCCATATCCTGGTGTTGCTGCACATCGAGTTTTTCAACAACCTCGGCCAGCACGCCCTGCAACAAGGCCAGCCGGGCCAGGCACGCCTGGCGTTCGAGCGCGGCGTGCAGTACCTGCGCAAACAGCCGGAGCCGGTGATCTACAGCACACAACTGCAACAGCTGGAGGCGCAGCTTGCTCGCGCCAACTCCACGGTGCTGACCAACAGCAAGCCCGCCGAAGACGAGGTCAACGAACTGACCGAAGGCCTCAAAGTGGTGGATGCCGACGCCGAGTGGAAGAAGAAAGTCATCTACGATTGATTGGACGGTCGCTGGCGAGCCTGTGGTGAGCGGGCTTGTGTGGTGAGCGGGCTTGCCCCGCGCTGGGCCGCGTAGCGGCCCCAATTAGATCACCGCATTTTTCCAGACAAAATGCAGTGCCTGGTTTTAGGGCCGCTACGCAGCCCAGCGCGGGGCAAGCCCGCTCACCACAGCAAGCCAACTCACGACCATCAAGACCAGGTCTGTACAAACAACCTACCGCTTCACAAGATGCCATCACTTTGCATCTATCCCCCCGCCCCCGACTAGCGTAAAAAAGTGCCCCTTACTCCGTGAAGTCAGAGGCCCGCTATGCCTGTCGCCGTCATTGATGGACAACCGCTGCACTACATTGACCAGGGCACCGGCCCGGTCGTCCTGCTGGGTTCAAGCTACCTGTGGGACGCCGGCATGTGGTCGCCGCAGATCGAAGCGCTGTCGCAACAATACCGTGTGATCGTGCCGGAGCTATGGGGCCACGGAGAATCCGGTGCGCTGCCCGCGAAGACCCATTCGCTGGACGACCTCGCGCGCCAAACCCTGGCCCTGCTCGACCAGTTGGACATCCCGCAGATCAACCTGGTGGGGCTCTCGGTCGGCGGTATGTGGGGCGCACGCCTGGCGCTGCTGGCGCCCGAGCGAATCAACAGCCTGGTGCTGATGGACACCTATCTGGGCGCCGAGCCCGAGGCCACGCGCCAGTACTACTTTTCGCTGTTCAAGATGATCGAAGACGCCGGTGCCATCCCCGAGCCGCTGCTGGATGTGGTCGCGCCGATCTTCTTCCGCCCGGGTATCGACCGTGAATCAGCGCTGTACCAGGATTTCCGCCGGCAATTGCAGGGTTACTCCAAGGAGCGCCTGTTGCAGAGCATCGTGCCCCTGGGTCGGCTGATCTTCAGTCGCGAAGACGTGCTGGAGCAACTGCCGCGCCTGGACGCCGACACCACCTTGGTGATGTGCGGCGAGCAGGACAAACCGCGCCCTCCCGCCGAGTCCGAAGAGATGGCGGGCCTGATCGGTTGCAGCCTGATCCTGATTCCTGAAGCCGGCCATATCAGCGCCAGGGAAAACCCGGACTTCGTCAACGAAGCCCTGCTGACCTTCCTCGCCAACAACGCCTGACCCGCCCTCCCCTGTGGTCGTCGCACTCACGCGGCGATCACAGGCGGAAGTGCCCCACCATGCCCTTGAGTTCCGCGCCCAACTGCGCCAGTTGAATACTCGACGCGGCGTTGCCCTGCATGCTCAGCGCCGACTGATCGGCACTGGCGCGGATACTGGTGACGCTGCGGTTGATCTCTTCGGCCACCGAGCTTTGCTCCTCGGCCGCCGCGGCAATCTGCTGGTTCATCTGCTGGATCAACGACACCGCCACCGCAATGCTGCCCAAGGCACTTTCGGTTTCCAGGGCATCGCTCACTGCCAGCTTCACCAACTCGCCGCTTTGCTGGATCTGCTGCACGGATGACTGGGCCGCACTGCGCAAGGTGCTGACCAGTCGTTCGATTTCTTCAGTGGATTGCTGGGTACGCTTGGCCAGGGCCCGCACTTCGTCAGCGACCACCGCAAAACCACGGCCCTGCTCGCCGGCACGGGCGGCTTCGATGGCGGCGTTGAGGGCCAGCAGGTTGGTCTGTTCGGCCACGCTCTTGATCACACTCAACACGCTGCCGATGTGCTGAATTTCCGCGCTCAAGCTCTCGATGCTGGCGCTGGCAGAGGTGCTGGAAGCGGCCAGCAATTCAATGCGCTGCAAACTCTGGCGCACCACCTGCTGGCCGCTGTCGACTTTGTCATCGGCGGTCTGCGCGGCTTGCGCGGCCTCTTCGGCGTTGCGCGCCACATCGTGCACAGTGGCGGTCATCTGGTTCATCGCCGTGGCGACCTGTTCGGTTTCTTCTTTCTGGCTGCTGACCTCGACGTTGGTCTGCTCGGTGACGCTGGACAATGAATGCGCCGAACTGGCCAGTTGCTCGATACCGGCTTGCAGGCCGCTGACCATCTGGCTAAGCCCATTACCCATCTGTTGCATCGCCTGCATCAACTGGCCGATTTCATCACGACGGCTGACCTCCATGCGCCCACTCAAATCACCGTCGGCAATCTGCTGGGCTACCGCAATCACACTGCGCAGCGGCGCAACGATCAAACGGGTGATCACCCACGCCGCTATCAACCCCACCAACAACGCCAAAGCCGAAGAGCCGATGATCAGCATCGCGCTTTTTTTCAACTGCGCCTGCATCGACTGGTCTTCGGCGTCGTAGGCCTGGTTGACCCGACTGACGACCTCACCCGCCCGATCATGCAGCTGCTTGTAGACCACCTTTTCCTGCGCCAACAGCCCGGTGTACTCGCCGAGCTTTTCACTGAACGCGGCGATATGCCCGGCCACTTCGTTAAGCACGGTCTGGTAGCCGGAATCCTTGACTGCGGTTTTCAGTTGCTCGACCTGGGCGAGGGCCTGGTCGGCTTGCTCGATCTTGCCCTGCTCACCATTGTCCTCATCGACTTTTCGGCTCTGGTTCAAGCGTACGTGGGCTTCATTCATGGCTTGCAGCATCAGGCGCGACACCTGGCTGACCTGCCCCGCCTGCTCGATGAACTCGGCGCCTTCCTTGCCCTGGCTTTCCTTCAAGCCATAGGCGCCGTCATCCGCCAGCCCGGCCTGCAACACGTCAAGGTTGTTGGCCACGCTGGACACCGACCAACTGGCCATCTCCAACGCCAGGTCTTTGGTTTGGGTCAATTCGACAAACTCATCGAACGCCTTGCGGTAGGCGGCCAAGGCCTGTTCGACATCGGTCATGACCGGCACATTGGCCGCGGACTGGGCCTTGAGACTGGCCGCAAGCGCCGCCAAGGCATCAACGCTTTCATGCAGGGCATCGACGGCTTTGGGGTCGGCGTGCAGCGCGTAGTCCTGCTCGATCAGGCGCACCTTGAGCAAGCCGCTGTTAAGCGACGACATGGCCTTGAGGCCTTCGAAACGCTGGCCAACGGTTTGCAGGGACCACACCCCGATCGCCGCGACCAAGGCCGTCAACAGCAATACCAGGGTGAAACCCAAGCCCAGCTTTTTTGCCATACCAAGGTTGGCGAATTGTCGTTGCACGGCCGAAATCATTGCACTTGAATCCTCTTGCAATGGCGGTTGCCATCGAGCACGGTTTACACAGGCGAGATTCGCAACCACAAGGCACTGAACACAAGTCGTTGGCGCCACAATAATGGCAAAAAGCTACACGCTCGTCGTTTTCAGAATGGTCGAGGTCGATCTAGCGGGCCCCATGGCGCGGAACAACGCCAAGGCCCGTTGATCATCGGCATAGGCCACATTGATGCGCAGCCACTCACTGGGCTCGCTGGTTGGGCTGAACAGCGCTCCCGGCGACAATAAAACCCCGAGTCGCCGGGCACATACCTGCAACCGCGATGAGTCCCGTGCCCCCGGTCGCGCCCACACGAACATACCGCCGGCAGGCGCGGTGAACACCTCCCACTCCTCGTCCTCCAGCACCTGCAGCGTAGCTGTCATTTGCGTATTCAACCGCTTGCGCAAACGCTGTACCCATTTGCGATAAGTACCATTCGCCAGCAGCGTGGCCACCACCGCTTCGGCAAAGCGTGAGGTGCCGAAACCGGTCAGGGTCTTGAGGCTGGCCAACTGCGTGATGATCGCGGCGCTGGCGCTCAGGTAACCCACGCGCAAGGCACTGCTCAAGGTCTTGGAAAAGCTGGCGACGTAGATCACCCGGTCATCATGGGGCAATGCCGAAAGCCGCGTGCAACTGGCGTGTTGCAAGTCGCCAAGCACATCCTCTTCGATGATCAGGAAATTGTCGCGTCGCGCCAGCGCCAGCAAGCGCTCGGCGACCGCGCGGCTCAGGCTGGAGCCGGTGGGGTTGTGATACAGGCTGTTGATGAACAGGCACTTGGGCCGGTGTCGCTGCAGCAGCGCTTCCAGCGCCGGAATGTCCGGGCCCGCGGGGGTTCGCGGCACGTGCAGCAGTTGCACACCGTGGAATGCCAATTGCCTATAGAGGTTGGCGTACCCTGGCGTTTCGACCACCACGCAGTCGCCGGCCTTGAGCAAGGTGCGTATCAGCAAGTCCTGGGCATGACTCGCGCCCGCCGTGGTGAGGATACGGTCCTGGTGGGCCGCAATCTGGATTCGGCTCAGCCGCTTGAGCAGTTGCTCGCGCAGCGCCGGCAACCCCAGTGGCGTGCTGTAGTTGAACAGGCCGGCGGTGTCGGTACGGGTGACTTCACGAATCGCATAACTGATGTCATCGCTTTCACGCCAGGCATCGGGCAACCAGCCGCAGCCCAACTTCAGCTCTCCCAGTGGACTATCGACAAAGCCGCCCCATTCCCGCTCGGCGCCTTCGTACCACTGGCCCTCATGCAGGGCCGGTGGCTGAGCCACGCTGAAACCCGAGCCCGGCTTGGAAACCAGCACACCCTGGGCGACCATCCGCTCGAACGCCTCGATCACGCTGGATTGGCTGAGCAGGTTATCGAGGGCCACCTGTCGAATGGACGGTAAGCGTGTGCCAGGGCTCGCCCCACTTGTGCGAATCCATTGCGCCACTGCGCTGATGATTTGCTGCACCACCGGTACAAGGGCTTGTCGATCGATCCCTAAATCCATGCGCCACTCACTTCAACTGTCTGTTATTCAACCCAGAACAGTTAAGCACAGAAGCGCATTTCGGCCGCTCGCCAAGTTTTATTAAAGTATTGATTTTATTAGATTATTTACCTCCTGATACACATTCCGACAGGGCACGGTGCCAGCTATGGAAACGCCCCACAGCCCCCCAAACCTTTTCGAATGAAGGGCGGCGTGAGGTCCTAGATCGCGGTCGCACCACCGTCCACCGCCAACGCTTGGCCCGTGGTAAAGGCCGCGCCGTCGCTGCACAGATAAAGCACCGCACTGGCGATTTCCTCAACCTTGCCGATGCGCCCGACCGGGTGCATGGCGGCGGCAAACTCAGCCTTGCGGGGGTCGGTTTCATAGGCGCGCCGGAACATATCCGTATCGATCACCGCTGGACAGACTGCGTTGACGCGGATTTTCTTCTTCGCGTACTCGATGGCCGCCGATTTGGTCAGGCCGATCACCGCATGTTTGGAGGCCGCATAAATGCTCATCTTCGGCGCCGCCCCCAGGCCCGCGACCGAGGCGGTGTTGACGATCGCCCCGCCGCCCTGGGCCAGCAACAGCGGCAACTGGTGCTTCATGCACAACCACACGCCCTTGACGTTGACGCCCATGATCGCGTCGAACTCATCCAGGCTGCCATCGGCCAGCTTGCCCTTTTCGATCTCGATACCGGCGTTATTGAAGGCGTAGTCCAGGCGACCGTAGGCGGCGATGGTCTGGGCCATCAATTGCTGCACATCCGCCTCCAGCGTGACGTTGCAGCGCACGAACAGCGCCTCACCGCCGGTCTGGTGGATCAGGGCGACAGTGCCCTCGCCGCCCGCCACGTCCAGGTCGGCAACCACGACCTTCAAGCCTTCGGCAGCGAACGCCAGCGCGGTGGCGCGGCCAATACCGGCAGCGGCGCCAGTCACCAGGGCGACCTGGCCGGAAAACGTCATGCTCATAGAAGATGTCCTGTGGGAGAAATTAGCGGTGGGTCGAGTCTAGCCAACGCCGCGCGGGACGCGTCAGCACTATCAAACCGCCGGTTGGCGCCGCATGGATTGCAGTGATAAAAGGCACCGGACGACTATCAGCAACACCTATCGACCGCCATTCGCACCCTCGGTGAACCTTGCCCCCGGCGCGTTCAAGGTCTATCACTTCAGGTTCATTTCCAGAAGAGTCGCTGCCATGACCGCCCAGACCAACCGCCAATTCCTGCTCGCCAAGCGCCCGGTCGGCGCAGCCACCCGGGACACCTTCACTTACCAGGAAGTCCCGGTGGGCACGCCCCAGGATGGCCAGGTGCTGGTGCGCAACGAATACCTGTCCCTCGACCCGGCCATGCGCGGCTGGATGAATGAAGGCAAGTCCTACATCCCACCGGTCGGCATCGGCGAAGTCATGCGCGCGCTGGGTGTGGGCAAAGTAATTGCGTCGAACAACCCGAAATTCGCCGTTGGCGACTACGTCAATGGCGCGCTGGGCGTGCAGGATTATTTCCTGGGCGAGCCGCGTGGTTTCTACAAGGTCGATCCGAAACTCGCGCCGTTGCCGCGCTACCTGTCCGCCCTGGGCATGACGGGCATGACCGCCTACTTTGCGCTGCTGGACACGGGTGCGCCCAAGGCCGGCGAAACCGTGGTGATCTCCGGCGCGGCCGGTGCCGTGGGCAGCATCGCCGGGCAGATCGCCAAGCTCAAGGGTTGCCGCGTAGTGGGCATTGCCGGCGGCGCCGACAAGTGCAAGTTCCTGGTGGATGAACTGGGCTTCGATGCCGCCATCGACTACAAAAGCGAAGACGTGCCCGCTGCCCTCAAGCGCGAGTGCCCCAAAGGCGTCGACGTGTATTTCGATAACGTCGGCGGCGATATTCTCGACGCCGTCCTCAGCCGCCTGGCACTGAAAGCCCGCGTAGTCATCTGCGGTGCCATCAGCCAATACAACAACAAGGAAGCCGTGAAAGGCCCGGCCAATTACTTGTCACTGCTGGTCAATCGCGCGCGCATGGAGGGTTTTGTAGTCATGGATCACGCCGCAGGCTTTGCCGCTGCTGGCCAGGAAATGGCCGGCTGGATGGCCCAGGGCAAGCTCAAGAGCAAGGAAGATATTGTGGAGGGGCTGGAGACGTTCCCGGAGACGCTGATGAAGCTGTTCAATGGCGAGAACTTTGGGAAGCTGGTGCTGAAGGTCAACTGACACACTGTGGATCAAATTGTGGGAGCGGGCTTGCTCGCGAAAGCGGTGGATCAGCCAACTGATGTAATGACTGAAACTCCGCATTCGCGAGCAAGCCCGCTCCCACATTTGTTACCAGGTTCGACCTGAAATCAGGCGATCTCGGCAACCACTGCCGCCAACGCCTTGGCCGGATCCGCCGCCTGGCTGATCGGCCGCCCGATCACCAGGTAATCAGAACCCGCGTCCAGCGCCTGACGCGGCGTCAGAATACGCCGCTGGTCATCCTGTGCGCTGCCCGCCGGACGAATCCCCGGCGTCACCAACTGCAACGAAGGGTGCGCAGTCTTCAGCGCCTGGGCCTCCAGCGCCGAACACACCAGGCCATCGAGACCGGCTTTCTGCGCCAGGGCAGCCAGGCGCAGCACCTGCTCCTGGGGCTCGATATCCAGACCGATACCGGCCAGGTCTTCACGTTCCATGCTGGTGAGCACGGTCACGCCGATCAACAAAGGCTTGGGACCGCTGCGCTGTTCCAGCACCTCACGGCAAGCACTCATCATGCGCAGGCCGCCGGAGCAGTGCACATTGACCATCCACACGCCCATTTCGGCGGCGGCCTTGACCGCCATGGCGGTGGTGTTGGGGATATCGTGGAATTTAAGGTCGAGGAACACCTCGAAGCCTTTATCACGCAGGGTGCCGACGATTTCCGCCGCACAACTGGTGAACAATTCCTTGCCGACCTTGACCCGGCAAAGCTTCGGGTCCAACTGGTCAGCCAGCTTCAGTGCGGCGTCACGAGTGGGGTAATCCAGGGCGACGATGATAGGAGTCTGGCAGACGGACATTGGAATGGGCTCTCAGGCAAGTCGAAATCGGCGCGGATTGTAGCGCAAGCGGCGCCGTTGCGGGATCCGATGATCGGTAAATACTGACCAAGCGCCATCGGGCGGGCATTTTCTCCAATTATTTCAAAGCTGATACATTCACGACATGCCCCCAACACGCCCCACGGCTAGCCTCGCTCGCACGACCCACCGACCAGCACTTCCAGCCATGGGGCTGGACGCCTATGCTGACCGCAACGACCAGGCAGATGATCGCATTATGCAGACCCCTTCCGTCTCTTTGAACGACGAGCAAAAAGGCGCGGTGATCGCCGATGACAAGCGCTGGAACACCCGCGCGCTGATCGTTGACGACGATGTGCCGATCCGCGAACTGCTGATCGACTACCTCGCCCGCTTCGGCATCCTGGCCACTGGCGTCACCGACGGCACCGCCATGCGCCAGGCCATGCAGGCTGAAACCTTCGATATGGTGGTGCTCGACCTGATGTTGCCCGGTGAAGACGGCCTGTCGCTGTGCCGCTGGCTGCGCGCGGAGTCGGACATTCCGATCCTGATGCTCACCGCCCGCTGCGAGCCGACGGACCGCATCATCGGCCTGGAGCTGGGCGCTGACGACTATATGTCCAAGCCGTTCGAGCCGCGTGAGCTGGTAGCGCGGATCCAGACCATCTTGCGCCGTGTACGCGATGACCGCACCGAACAGCGCGCCAACATCCGCTTCGACACCTGGCGCCTCAACAGCGTGTTGCGCCAACTGGTGGCCGACGATGGCCTGGTGGTGCCGCTGTCCAACGCGGAATTCCGCCTGCTGTGGGTGTTCATCGAGCGTCCGCGCCGGGTGTTGAGCCGCGAGCAGTTGCTGGATGCCGCCCGTGGCCGCTCCATTGAAGCCTTTGATCGCAGCATCGACTTGCTGGTGTCACGCCTGCGGCAAAAACTCGGGGACGATCCTAAAGCCCCGCAACTGATCAAGACCGTGCGCGGGGAAGGCTACCTGTTCGATGCGCGGGATATCGGTTGATGCGCAACGCCCTCAACACGCTGTTCGGTCGACTGTTTGGCGTGTTGCTGGTGGCGATTGTGCTGGCCCATGTGCTGGCAATCTCATGGTTTCGCTATTACGGCCCGCCCCCGCCGCCGCCCCAGGAAACCTTTGTCGAACAGCCCGACGGCACGATGAAGCTCCTGCCCAAGCACAAACGTCCGTGGTTTGGCGGCCCGGTGGTGCCGCTGACGTTCCAGTTCATCTCGTTGATCATCGCCGCCTGGTACGGCGCCAAGTTGCTGAGCCGGCCGATTCAGCGCCTGAGCGAAGCCGCCGAGCGCTTGAGCCTGGACCTCGACAGCCCGCCCCTCGACGAGTCGGGACCGCGTGAGGCCCAGCAGGCCGCGTCGACCTTCAACCTGATGCAACGGCGCATCCGCGAACAGGTCAGCCAACGCGCGCGCATGCTCGGCGCGGTCTCCCATGACCTGCGCACCCCGCTCTCGCGCCTCAAGCTGCGCCTGGAACAGATCGAAGACACCAAGCTGCAAGGCCAGATGCGCCAGGACCTGGACGATATGATCGGCATGCTCGACGCCACCCTGAGCTACCTGCACGAACAACGCACCAGCGAAACCCGGCACTGGCTCGACGTGCAGGCGTTGGTCGAGTCCATGAGCGAAAACGCCCAGGACCAAGGCTGCGACGTACAATTCGCCGGCACCTGCGCGCCGCTGCAGGTGCAGCCGATGGCCTTGCGTTCGTGCCTCAACAACCTGATCGACAATGCCCTGCGCTATGCCGGTACGGCGCGCATCGAGCTGACGGACAGCCGCGAGGCCTTGGTGATTCGCGTGATCGACCATGGCCCCGGCATCGCCGTCGACAAGCGCGAGGCGGTGTTCGAGCCGTTCTATCGGTTGGAAGGCTCACGCAATCGTAACTCCGGCGGCGTCGGCCTGGGCATGACGATTTCCAAGGAAGCCGCCGAACGCCTCGGCGGTCGGCTGCACCTGGAGGACACCCCCGGCGGTGGCTTGACCGCCGTGATGTGGTTGCCCAGGGCTTAAAGCGGTTTGTCTTCCCGACGCCCTTGGGCCTGGGTCGCGCTCCAATCCATCAACAGGCTGTAGGCCACCGCCAGCAGGGTCGGGCCGATAAACAGGCCGATGAACCCAAATGCAATCAAGCCGCCGAACACGCCAAGCAACACGATCACCAGCGGCAGGTTGCCGCCACGGCTGATCAGGTAGGGCTTGAGCACGTTGTCCACGCCGCTGATGATGAAGGTGCCCCACACGCCGAGGAACACCGCGTAGGTGTAATCACCCTTCCACGCCAGCCAGGCCGTGGCCGGGATCCACACCAGCGGCGGGCCCATGGGGATCAGGCTGAGCAGGAAGGTGACGATACCCAGCACCAATGCACCCGGTACGCCGGCGATCCAGAAGCCGATCAACGCCAACAGCGCTTGGGCAGCGGCGGTGCCGATCACGCCGTTGACCACCCGCTGCACGGTGCCGGCCACCAGTTCGATGTAGTAGCCGGCGCGATCGCCGATCAAGCGTTCCAGCAGGCGGTGGACGAACATCGCCAGGCGCGGCCCGTCCCGATAGAAAAAGAATACGAATACCAGGCTCAGGGTCAGTTCCAGAATCCCGCCACCGATTTGCGCACTGCGCGCCAACAACCAATTACCCACCTGCCCCAGATAGGGCTTGATGCTGACCATCAAGGCGGCGCCCTGCTGATCAATGCTGTCCCACATGCCCACCAGCCGCTCGCCGACAAAGGGGATCGAGCCGAGCCAGGCAGGCGCCTCCGGCAAGCCGTCGACCTGGATATCCTTGATCAATGAGGTTGCATCGCGCACATGGTCCGCGAGGTTGAAGCCCAGCCATACCAGCGGCAGCGCCACCAGCAACATCCAACCCAACGTCAGGATGCCGGCGGCCAAGGATTCGCGACCACCCAGCCAACGAGTGAGCAGGACCATCAGCGGCCAACTGGCAAACGCCAGCACCGCGCCCCAGAACAGCGCCGACCAGAACGGCGCCATCACCCAGAAGCTGGCACCGAACAGCACCAGCAGCAGGATTTGCACCAGTAGGCGATCGTTATTGAGCATGTAGGATCTCGAAAGGAAGACTGTAGGAAGACAGCTTAGGCGAACGGCACGGGTCCGTTCGCCCTGTTACGCCTAGCGTATCAGATGCAGGTGCAGGCCTTTGGCGTCACCTGTGCCGGTTTCCATGCGTGCAGCGCGCACGCCTTTGTCGACCAACGCCTGGCGCCAGGCTTCGGCGGTCGGGCCGGTCAAGCTGACGCGCAACGTGGCATCCAGGTTCAGGCCACGGGAAATCAGGGTCAGCCAGGTGTCGTCAGGCTCGCCGCCCAATGCCGGGAAATCCAGCTCACCGGTGCTTTTCAACTCACGCAGCAGGGTCGCCGAGGTGGGAAGCAGGTCGGCCAGCGGCGCGTTGGCGTCCAACTGTTCTACGTGCAGGTAGGCGCGGCGGTTGCCACGGGTGATGCCGTACAGCGCCACCAGGGAGTTTTCCTGGGGAGCCGCGAGGCGCAGCAGCAGGTATTCCTGCTGCCCGTCGGCACCGACCAGCTTGGCGTTGCCGAACACTTCATTGGCCCACAGGCTGCTTTCACCGCAATCGCGCGCCTGACACCAGAACAACAACTGCGCGCCCGTCTCCTGCAAGGCTTCACGCGTCGCCTTGAACGCGGCGCTGGAGCTGTGCTCGGCGGGCAGTTCATAGGTGATGGCGGTGGTTTGGCCACGGGCGGTGGCCTGGCCTTCATAACGCAACTGGCCGCTGATCTTGCGGATCGCGCCCATGGGGTAGATGCGTTCTTTTTCTTCGGCGGGACGGTAGTCGACGATTTGCGAGTCGACCTGGCGGGCCACGGTGGGCAGGTCCTGGCTGCCCGGTACGTCGGCGGCGAATACCAGTGGGCTCAAAAGGCTCAAGCCCAGGATACGGATACATCCGTTACGCACGCTCATAAGATCAACGAGCCCTGGCCATCGGAGGTCGCAGCGGTGTTGAGTTTGTTCATGGTTGACTCCCTTTCAATCCGCCCAGCCTCGGCAGTTGACCGCCCCAAGTCAAGGCGCGGAGAAGAACCGATTGAAACAGTCTGCAACAAGGACCGCGCCGGACTCATCATTCAGGTGTAAATGATGGCCGCCTGGCAGCGTGGTGACCGTAAAGGGCAGCTGGGAAAGCAATTCGGAATGTTTCGCCAACATGCCGTCGGCAGCGACCACCAACTGGGTAGGACAACCCACGCGTCGCACGAAAGCCATCGCCTGTTCTTCAGTCAGACGAACCGGCGAAGCCAGGGTCAGTCGGCTGTCGGTACGCCAGGTGTAACCGCCTGGCACCGGCATCAAACCGCGCTGGGCCAGGAGTTCGGCAGCTTCGCGGCTGACCGCCACCACGCCTTTCATGCGCGCTTCGACGGCTCGATCCAAGGTGTTGTAGACCGGCTTGCGCTTGTCCTGCAGGTTCAATTGCGCTTGCAACGCCATGCCCAGGCGCTCGGCGGCGTTCTCGCCGCTGGCGGTCGGCGGGGTGACGCCGTCGATCAATCCCAGGTGCGTCACTCGCTCCGGCAACGCGCCGGCCAACACCAGGGACACGATGGCGCCAAGGGAATGGCCAAGTAATGCAAAACGTTTCCAACCCAGTTGCTCAGCGACTTGCAGCACGTCAAAGACGTAATCCCACAAAGCATAACCGGCACCCGTAGGACGATGCGCCGAATGCCCGTGCCCAGCCATATCCAGCGCAACGATGCGCAACCCCTGGAGTTTTGGCGCCAGCCGCGCAAAGCTGTTGGCGTTGTCCAGCCAGCCATGCAGGGCAATCACCGGCAAGCCGTCCTCGGGCCCGAACAGATGAGCCGCCAGTTCGATATGCGGCAGGCTCAGGCGCACTTCTTCGACCGGCGTACTCATGCGCAGCTGCGCTCGCGGGCTTCCCAGCGGGAGAACAGGTTCTTGATCAAGGTCGCGGTGTCGTGGGGGCGCTCAAGGGGGAACATATGGCCGCCGGGCATGGTGAGCATTTCGCCCATGGGCAGGCGCCCGACGCCACTGGCGTGGTGACGCATTACCACCCGGCTCTGCCGGCCGCGCACCACCGCCAACGGCACCTTCAACTGGCGCACTTGGCCGGGGCTGGTGTGGGGCACGCCACGGTAGATGCTGATTTCAGTGGCCGGGTCGAAGCGCAGGCGCAGGCGATCGCCCACTTGCAGCAGGCCGTGTTGCAGGTAGGCGTCGAAACATTCGGGGTCAAAGCCACGGAACAGGGTCTTGCCGGCGAAATAGCTGCGCGCGGCGTCCAGGTCGCTGAACTCCTCCCGACGGCCCAAGGTGCGGCCGGCCGGGGTCAGGCGGTCGATAAACCCGAAACGCTTGGCCGCGCGAATCACCCAACGGTCGGCGCGTGTCAGCACCGGTGAATCCAGCATGACGACGCCGCGATACAACTGCGGGCAACGCATGGCCGCGTGCAGGTGCAACACACCACCGAGGGAATGGCCCACGCCCCACACCGGTTCCGGTTGCTGCTCCAGGTGGTGGATCAGTTCGTCCACCAGGTTCTGCCAGTTGTCGTCCACCGGAAACCTCGGGTCGTGACCGTGCTGCGGCAGGTGAGCCACCGCATATTCCGGGGCCAGGGCGGCGAACAACTTGCCGTAGGTGGCCGAGGGAAAGCCATTGGCGTGGGCAAAAAACACGTGCTGCGACATACCGGATCCATCTACAAAAACAGAGATTGATTGTCACCATGCCCGGCCGGCACAGCAATGACTGTAACTGCCAGGAATGATGACACTCACGCCACGCCTATCGCGCCGGTGGGTTCTCGCCTAGCGGCACCACCGCCATGGTCAGGCGCGACACGCAACTGGCCTTGCCCTCATCGTTGGTCAGGCGGATGTCCCAGACCTGGGTCGTGCGGCCAATATGAACGGCCTTGGCCACCGCCGTCACCCGCCCGCTGCGCACACCGCGCAGGTGATTGGCGTTGACCTCCAGGCCCACGCAATAAAACTTGCTCGGGTCGATGCACAAGTAGGCCGCCATGGAGCCAACGCTCTCGGCCAACACTACCGAGGCGCCGCCATGCAGCAAGCCGTAGGGCTGATGGGTGCGATGATCGACCACCATGCTCGCGGTCAGGGAATCGTCGTCGAAGCTTTCAAAACGGATGTCCAGCAGTTCACCGATGGTGTTTTTCTGGATCGCGTTGAGTTGGTCGATATTCGGTTGGGTGCGCCATAGGCTCATTTAAATTGTCCTTATTGGTTTTATTACGGCCCTAATCCTGCCACAGAACCGTTTCGGAACGCTCGCTCCAGGTTTGGAAATATTCGCCGTAAACCGATTCGATCACGTTGCGCTTGATCTTCAAGGTCGGCGTCAGAAAGCCGTTTTCCACCGCCCAACTGTCTTTGACCACCACCAATTGGCGCAGGCGTTCATGCTTATCCAGCCCCTGGTTGACCTGTTCCAACCAGCGCTCCAGGCTGGCACGCAGGGCTGGCGAGTCGTCCCCACCCGCCGATAACACGCACAAGCCTATCGGCGCAATCAGTCCCTCGCCCACCACGCACACCTGCTCGATACGCGCATGCTCGGCCAGGCGGTTTTCAATCGGCGCCGGCGCCACGTATTTGCCTTTGCTGGCCTTGAAGATTTCCTTGAGTCGCCCGGTCAGGCGCAAACGCCCCTCGGCGTCCTGCTCGCCTTTGTCGCCCGTGCGCAGGAAGCCATCGGCGGTGATGGTTTCGGCAGTTTTCTGCGGGTCCTTGAAGTAGCCGAGCATGGTCGCGCCGCTGCGCACCTGCACTTCCCCCGCTGGGTCGATGCGCACTTCCACACCAGGGCACGGCAAGCCGATCCAGCCGAGGGTCTGCTGGCCGGGGCGGCAGACATGGGAGTAGCCGCAACTTTCGGTCATGCCATACACCTCAAGCACATCCAGGCCCAGGCGTTGATACCAGCGCAGCAACGCCTCAGGCACAGGCGCCGCTCCCGAAAGCGCGATACGCAACGCGTCCAGCCCCAGGCCGGCGAGCACCTTGTGGCCCACGCGTTTGCCGATGAAGGGCAGGCGCAGCAAGGTATCCAGGCGTTTCGCGGGGATTTTGGCGTAGACGCCCAGCTGGAATTTGGTCCAGATGCGCGGTACGCCAAACAGTGCGGTCGGACGCGCCCTACGCAGGTCTGTCAGAAAGGTTTCCAGGCTCTCGGCGAAAAATACCGTTTGCCCGGTGTAGATCGAGGCCATTTCCACAAACATCCGTTCCGCCACATGGCACAGCGGCAGGTAAGACAACAATCGGTCGCCCTCGCCCAAGCCAAATAACTCCGTACCACGGGTGGCGGCGAACCCCAGCGCGCCGAAGCTGTGCATCACGCCCTTGGGCAGGCCGGTCGTGCCGGAGGTATAAATGATGGTCGCCAGGTCCGAGGCGACCGGCGCCGGGTCATCCTGGATCGGTGCACAGGCTTGCAGGTCGGCCCAACTGAAATCGAATTCGCCCGCTGGGCACAATGGCAGGCTGATGGTCGGCACACTCGCAGGCACACCGGGCGCCATGGCGGGCCAGTCGTCGAGCTTGCCGATAAACACCAGCGCCGCCTCGGAATGGGTCAGCACATGGGCAACGGAGTCGGCGGTGAGGTTGGGATACAGCGGCACCGAGACATGCCCGGCCATCCAGATCGCCAGGTCAGCGATGATCCAGTGCGCGCAGTTTTTTGAGATCAGCGCAATGTGCGAGCCCTGGGGCAGCTCCCGGGCGCGCAACCAGTGCGCGGCGCAGCGGGCCTGGTGGCCGACGTCGCCCCAGGTGAGGCTTTGCACCTGGCCACCCCCTATCGGCTGCACCAGAAAGGTTTGGCGCGGATGTCGCGCTTCACGTTCGAAGAAGACCTGCAACGGCAAACGAAAAGCGACGGGCATGGGACGCGCTCCTTTGTGGTCCGACGATAGCCAACCAAGCACTTGCTTGGTTGACTATATAGCACACACAAAGCCGCGATAAAGCCTACGGATTCTTCACGCCGACCAGGCTCATCAGCCCCGCCAGCGGGAAATCCCCTTCCAGTTCCGCCAGGCTGGCAGTGTGCATCGGCTGTGGCTGGCGCTGGTGACCGTGCTGCAGAAAGCTGATCAGGCTGCCCACCAACGGCTGGTGGCTGACCAGCAACACATTGTCATCGGTGTCGAGCTGTTCCAGCACCTGCAACGGGTTGCCCACGGGGGTCAGCCACGGCACGGTGCGGATCTCCGGCTCGAAGCCCAGCGCTTCACGCACCAGGTGTGCGGTCTGCTGCGCCCGCACATAGGGGCTGGCGATGATCGCGCTGAGGGGCTGGCCGATCAGGTGCGCAGCACTGCGCAACACTTCGCCACGGCCATGCTCGGTGAGGTTGCGTTCGGCATCGGTGCGCGCGTGCCCTTCGGCCTCGCCGTGGCGCAGGATCCACAGCTTCACAGTTTCGGCTCTTCATCACGCACCGGGTGCGGCGCTGGCGGCACGCTGTGGGCGGCTTCGCCCTCGGGTACGCGCGGAGTCGGCCAGTCGGCGAACGGCCACGGCTTCTGTTCGGTGTGGAAGCTGCCGAAACGGCCGATTTGCGCCAGGAACTGGCTGAGGCTGTCGCCAAAGTTCATCAGGCCCAGGTTCGGGGCGCCGTAGACCAGACGGTAGATCAACTGCACCACCACCAGCGCGCCGAGCAGGAACTGCGCCACTTGCCACACCAGGGCAAACACCAGCATCCACAGGATGCGCAGGGCAATGGATTCGTACTTGGGGGCTGCTTTCGGATCGTTCATGACGCGTTCCTCAGTTGAAACCACTGGTGGAAATAAAGTCGACATCGGTCTTGGGCTCGGCGCGCATCAGCAACTCGATGACCTGGTTCAAGGTGCGCCCTTCAAACAGGATCGCGTGCAACCCGGCGACCAGCGGCATATACACGCCGACTTCCTGGGCCTTGGCCTTGAGCACCTTGAGGGTGTTGACTCCTTCGGCCACTTCGCCCAGGCGGGTGACGGCGTCTTCCAGGCTCAGGCCCTGGCCAAGGGCGAACCCGACCTGGTAGTTGCGGCTTTTCGGCGAGGAGCAGGTGACGATCAAGTCGCCCACGCCCGCCAGCCCCAGGAAGGTCATCGGGTTGGCGCCCTGGTTCACCGCAAAGCGGGTCATCTCAGCCAGGGCGCGGGTGATCAGCATGCTCTTGGTGTTTTCGCCCATGCCCAGCGCGACGGCCATGCCAGCGATGATCGCGTAGACGTTTTTCAGCGCACCGCCCAGCTCGACGCCAAAACGGTCGCTGCTGGCATAGACGCGGAACGTGCGGCCATGTAACACGGCCTGGACACGTTCGCAGAGTTCCTCATCTTCACTGGCGACCACCGTGGCGGTCAGCGCGTGTTCGGCCACTTCCCGTGCCAGGTTCGGCCCGGACAGCACGCCAATGCGCGCCTGGGGAGCGATTTCTTCGAGGATTTCGCTCATCAGCTTGAAGGTCTGCGCCTCGATGCCCTTGGTCAGGCTGACCAGCAGCTTGCCGGCCAGACGCTCAGCGTGGGGCGCCAGCACCGAACGCAAGGCGCTGGAGGGCAACGCGACGAAGCACAGGTCGCACGCCGTGAGGGTTTCCAGCAGGTCGGTGACCGGCTCGACCGCAGGATGAATCTTGATGCCTTTGAGGTAACGCGGATTTTCCCGGTGCACCCGAATGGCCTCGGCCTGTTCGGGATCGCGCATCCACTGGCGCACAGCGTGGCCGTTCTCGGCCAGCAGGTTTGCCACGGCGGTACCAAAACTTCCGCCTCCCAGGACCGCAATAGGGCGCTGTTCAGTCATATGCAATCCGTTAATCCATACCAGTGGCGATGGCGGCATTATACGGGCCGACCCGCTGGCGGCCAGCCCCCGCATCAATTCGTGCGTTTGTCGGAAAATGCCACATTTTCATGAAGCAATTGCAAGTCCGACGACTGGCAAAAGGCCCCACCTCAGTTAACATGGGCGGCTATCCGCAATTATCAAGGCCGTGCCGTGTATTTGGGCCCTCCTCCTCGCTCATCCCTCTGGTTGATGTTGTTGTGCAGCGCACCGACGCTGGCCGACGACCTGTTCCTCGACAGCCAGCCGCTGCCCCAGGTATTGACGGCCACGCGCCTCAAACAGTCGGCCGCCGCTGTACCGGGCAGCATGACCGTGATCGACAGCGAGTTGATCAAGGCCAGCGGCGCGCGGGACATCAGTGAGTTGCTGCGCCTGGTGCCGGGGATGATGGTCGGTTACACCACCGGCAACCAGGCGGCGGTGAACTACCACGGCACCAGCGCCAGCGACGCGCGGCGCATGCAGGTGTTGATCGACGGCCGTTCGGTGTACCGCGCGGGCCTGGCCACCGTGGACTGGAGCGACATTCCGGTGGCCATGGAAGATATCGAGCGCATCGAAGTGTTCCGGGGCCCCAACACCGTCAGCTACGGCGCCAATGCCTTGATGGCGGTGGTGAACATTCTTACGCGCTCGCCGGCCAACAGCCACGGCACGCGGGTAAAAGTGGTGCGTGGCGAACGCGGCATCAATGACTTCTATGCCAGCCAGGGCGCGGACTGGGAAACCGGCGACTTGCGCCTGTCCCTATCCGGGCAGCAAGACGATGGCTTCGACAGCGATGCCTCCGGCGCCGACCGCCGCGACAGTCGCCGCCTCAGTCGCTTCAGCCTGGCGATCAGCCAGACGCTGAACACGCAGCAAAGCATCGACGTACAACTGGACGCAAAGGAAGGCACCAACCAGCGGCCGTATACCTACAGCCCTGTCTTTGCCGGGATTACCGAAGGCGGTAACAATTCCGACGTCACCGCCAAGGACTACGCCGGCTCCCTGCGCTGGAACTTCGACTTCAACCCTGAGCACAGCCTGTATATCCAGGGCTCGGCCCAGCAATGGGACCGCCAGCAAGTCTGGAAAGCCTGTGACGCCAAGGTCTCGTTCAGCCCCGAGCTGACCCAACTGTGGCAGATGAACCCCAACTACGCCGAACTGCTGGCCCGGCACATGGACACCTACAGCCAAGGCAGCGCACCACCGGGCAGCGCCGCCGAACAGGCGTTGGCCAACCAGGTGCTGCAACAATGGCGTGACGGTGCCAGCCAAAGCGTCTGCGGCGATATCGACCAGAGCACCCGCGAGAGCCGCTACGACCTGGAGATTCAAGACACCCTCAGCCTGTCCGACAGCCTGCGCCTGGTCAGCGGCATGAACTATCGCTATGACCGCGCCGACTCCGACACCTACTTCAACGGCACCTTGGACGACACCACCTGGCGCCTGTTCGGCCAGTTGGAATGGCGCGCGAGCGAGCATTGGCTGCTGCAAGGCGGCGCCATGTATGAAGACACCCACCTGAGCGGCAACTCGCTGACGCCACGGGTGGCGGTCAACTACCTGATCAACCCGCGCCACGGCCTGCGTGCGGTGTATTCCGAGGCAATCCGCTCGCCGGACATGTTCGAGAACAACGTCAACTGGAGTTATCGCGTCACCAACCTCAGCTCCCCGGCCTACGGACAGACCACCGGGCAATACTTCGTAAAAACCCGGGGCCCGGGCAACCTCGATAAAGAGATGATGAAGTCACGGGAACTGGGGTACAACGGCTTCTTTGCCGACATCGGGCTGAACATGGACGTGAAACTGTTCTACGACGAGATCACCGACATGATCAGCTCGCCGCTGCGCAATAACCAGTACATTGCCAGCAACGCCAACAGCTCACGGTTCACCGGCGCCGAGTCGCAGTTCGACTGGCGCGTGAGCAACGCCGATCGTCTGCGGCTCACCTATGCTTACGTCGACGCCAGCAGCAGCAACCCGCTGGACAAAGCACAGACCGCGCGCAACAGTGGCTCCGCCGGCTGGTTGCGCGAGTGGGGCCAGGGTTGGTCCAGCGCGCTGTTCTACTATGGCGATGACGCACTCAACCAATATCGCTTCGAACGGGTCGACCTGCGGGTGGCCAAGCGCATTGCCCTGGGCAAAGCCAACGTGGAGCTGGCCGGCATGTTGCAAGAACGCCTCGACAACCAGCCCACCACTTGGGCTGACAACAATTATGACCATCGCCACGTGCTCTACTTCAGTGCCGAGCTAGAGTTCTGACATGGGCGACTCGTCACGGATGACTGGCCTGTTGATCACTCGGCTCTGGCGGCGTGCCCTGCTGCTCGCCTGCCTGCTGCTGGCCGCGCCGGCGTGGAGCGCCGACATTCTGCTGACCGCCGCCGAAGACGGTGCCGGTGTGCAAGCATTTGCCCAGGCCCTGGCCCAGCAACGCCCCGAAGACCGTGTCACCTTCACCGCCCTCAAGGACTTGCCGGCACCCGGTCGACTGCCGGCCAACACCCGTCTGATTTTGCTGGACCTGCCCGGCCTCGACTGGCGCCTGCAAGAACCTCAGGGCCCGCCAACCCTGGTGCTGCGCATCAGCCGCCTGCAAGCCCATCAGCGCCTGGGAAACATGCCGCACCCACGCATCAGCCTGCTGTGGAGCGACCCGCCGCTGGATCGCCAACTGCGCCTGATCGCGGGCATCCTGCCGCAGGCGCGGCGCATCGGCGTGCTCTATGGCGCCGACAGTGAGTTCCTGCTGCCCGAACTGCGCCAGCATGCCGCGCCGCTGGGCCTGGAGATCGTGCCGCAGCTGTGGGACAACATTAATGACAGTCGGCCGCTGCAGACCCTGTTCCGCAACAGTGACGTACTGCTCGGCCTCGACGACCCGCAGTTGTACAACCCGAAAACCGCGAAGAACCTGTTGCTGAGCAGTTACGCCCAGCAATTGCCGCTGATAGGCCCGAACGCGGGCTTCGTGCGGGCCGGCAGCCTGGCCAGCACCTACAGCGACCAGGCCGACTGGCTGGCCGTGCTCGACCGCCTGCTCGACCACTCGCCGGCCAACTGGCCGCGCTCGCTGTACCCGGAACGCTTCAAAGTCGTGGGCAACCCGCAAGTCGCGCGCTCACTGGGGATCGAACAGGTGGATGAAGCCAGTGTCGGCGCCCGATTGGCCGAAGGAGAAAAACGCCCATGACCTTGCGTCGTCGTTGGGACATCAACACCCGCACCCAGCTCATCACTCTGGGCCCGGCGCTGTTGCTGACGTTGCTGTTGATCAGCTTCTTCACCTTCGTGCGTATCCAGGATTTGCGCCAGGAACTGGACCACACCGGTCAACTGATCGCCAACCAACTGGCGCCCGCCACCGAGTACGGGGTGATATCCGGCAACAATGATGTGCTCGACAGCCTGTTGCGCGCCACGCTGGCCACGCCCCATGTGCGTTTCCTGGAGATCCAGGACAGCAGCGAGAACATTCTGGTGTATGTCGAGCAACCGTCGGAGAAGCACGACCGTTCGCTGTCGGTGAAAGTGTTCCAGGCGCCGATCCGCCTGCAACATATCCAGCTGGGCAATGATTTTTTCCAGGACAACCTCAATGAACCCAAGGCGCCGCGCGCGGACTACCTGGGCCGGGTGATCGTCGGCATGTCCAACGATGCGTTCAGCCAGCGCCAACAGGAGATCCTGTTCAAGGCAGGCATCCTCGCGCTGTTCGCCCTGCTGTTTACCTTCCTGCTCGCACGGCGCCTGGCCGCCAGCCTGTCGCAGCCGATCAGCGCCATGGGCCATGCGGTGAAGGCGATCCAGCAAGGCGACTACCAGACACCGCTGCCGATTGTGGATGACTCGGAGCTGGGCGACCTGTCGCGGCATATCAACAACCTTGCCGAAGGCCTCAACCAGGCCAGTCGCGAACAGCAACAGGCCATGGCCCAGTTGATCCAGACCCGCGAAGAGGCCGAGCGCGCCAACAACGCCAAGTCAGACTTCCTGGCCATGATGAGCCATGAACTGCGTACCCCCATGAACGGCGTGCTGGGTATGTTGCAGTTGCTGGAAACCACCGAGATGACCGAGGAACAGACCGAGTACGCGGCGCTTGCGTCGGAGTCCACCGAGCATTTGCTCAAGGTCATCAACGACATCCTCGACTTCTCGCGTATCGAACGCGCCGCCCTGGAACTGGAGCATATTCCGTTCAATCTGGCGGACCTGATCAACAGCTGCGCCCAGGCCTTCCAGCACAGCGCCCAGCAACGTGGGCTGGCGCTGCAACTGGCGATCCCGCTGGGGATGGACGCCTTGCACGTGCAGGGTGACCCGACACGGATCCGCCAGATCCTGGTGAACCTGATCGGCAACGCGCTGAAGTTCACCGAGCACGGCAGCGTCAGCGTCGAGCCCCATTGGCAGACCCTCGACCATGAACTGGTGTGGTTCACCTGCACCGTGCGCGACAGTGGCATCGGCATTTCCGCCGAACGCCTGGAGGCGATGTTCGACGCGTTCCAGCAGGCCGACAGTTCCATTTCAAGACGTTACGGCGGCACCGGCCTGGGCCTGCCCATCGCCCGTACCTTGGCCGAACGCATGGGCGGTACCCTGCGCGCCCAGAGCGAGGAAGGCCGCGGTTCGGTGTTCACCCTGGAAATTCCCCTGGCCATCGACCAGTACAGTGTGCCGGCGATTGCCAGCGACGCCGACGGCAAAGCCAGTGCGGGCGATGGTCGCCATGTGCTGCTGGTGGAAGACAACCCGGTCAACCGCACCGTGGTCGAAGCCATGCTGCGCAGCCTGGGGTTTGAAGTGAGCCTGGCCACCGACGGCGCCGAAGCGATCCGCAGCGCCGAGAGCCTGATTTTCACCGCCATCCTGATGGATTGCCGGCTGCCGTTGATCGACGGCTACGAAGCCACCCGGCAGATTCGTCAGTTGCCGGGCTGCGCCGACTTGCCGATCATCGCCCTGACCGCCAACGCCTTGCAGGGCGACCGTGAAGCCTGCCTGGCAGCGGGAATGAACGATTACCTGGCCAAGCCGTTCAAACGCACGGATTTGCAGCAAATCCTACAGCGCTGGGTGCAATAGCGCCGCGCCATCAGCCAACTCCGACTGGCGTGAAAGGCGAAAGTGCGGCAGTCTTAGGCACCCGAACGGGCCGATAAACAGGCCCGGTTTAAAATTTCAGTGAACAAGTGTACATTCAGTGCCTTGCCGCTGTGACTTTCACTACAACGCAATAGTCTATGTGTAGGCTGCCGACATGAGGCATGAACGCTTCATTCGGTTCGGGAAGATTTACCCTACCCTGCCGCATGGGATTATTGAGGAGCTCGCATGACCAAACAAAACGCCTTTACTCGGGAAGACCTGCTGCGCTGCAGTCGCGGTGAGCTGTTCGGCCCAGGTAACGCGCAACTGCCCGCCCCGAACATGCTGATGGTGGATCGCATCACCCATATCAGCGAAGAGGGTGGCAAGTACGGCAAAGGTGAATTGGTCGCCGAGCTGGATATCACCCCGGACCTGTGGTTCTTTGCCTGCCATTTCGAAGGCGACCCTGTGATGCCAGGCTGCCTGGGCCTTGACGCCATGTGGCAGCTGGTCGGTTTCTTCCTCGGCTGGCAAGGCTTGCCGGGCCGTGGTCGCGCCCTGGGTTCGGGCGAAGTGAAGTTCTTTGGCCAGGTCCTGCCGACCGCCAAGAAAGTCACCTACAACATTCAAATCAAGCGCGTCCTCAAGGGCAAGCTGAACCTGGCCATCGCCGATGGTTCGGTGAGCGTCGACGGTCGCGAGATCTATACTGCCGAAGGCCTTCGGGTCGGCGTATTCACATCCACTGACAACTTTTAAGGGTTATCCGCATGCGCCGCGTCGTTATCACTGGTCTGGGCATTGTTTCTTGCCTGGGCAATGACAAAGAGACCGTCACCGCTAACCTGCGTGCAAGTCGCCCTGGCATACGCTTCAACCCGGAATATGCCGAAATGGGTCTGCGTAGCCAGGTTTCCGGCTCCATCGACCTGCCCCTCGAAGAACTGATCGATCGCAAGATCTATCGCTTCGTCGGCCACGCTGCCGCCTACGCCTACCTGGCCATGAAAGACGCAATCGCCGACTCCGGCCTGAGCGAAGACCAGGTCTCGAACGTACGCACCGGCCTGATCGCCGGCTCCGGCGGCGCATCGACCCTGAACCAGATGGAAGCGCTGGACATCCTGCGCGAAAAAGGCGTGAAGCGCGTTGGCCCGTACCGTGTCACGCGGACCATGGGCAGCACCGTTTCCGCCTGCCTGGCCACGCCGTTCCAGATCAAGGGCGTGAACTACTCGATCTCCTCTGCCTGCGCCACCAGTGCTCACTGCATCGGTACTGCGGTTGAGCAGATCCAGCTGGGCAAGCAGGACATCGTGTTCGCCGGCGGCGGTGAAGAAGAGCATTGGAGCCAATCGTTCCTGTTCGACGCCATGGGCGCACTGTCCACCCAGTACAACGAAACCCCGGAAAAGGCCTCCCGCGCCTACGACGCCAAGCGTGACGGTTTCGTCATCGCCGGCGGTGGCGGCATGGTGGTGGTCGAGGAGCTGGAACACGCCCTGGCCCGTGGTGCCAAGATCTACGCGGAAATCGTCGGCTACGGCGCCACTTCCGACGGCTACGACATGGTTGCCCCGAGCGGTGAAGGCGCCATCCGTTGCATGCAGATGGCCATGTCCACCGTTGATACCCCAATCGACTACCTGAACACCCACGGCACCTCGACTCCGGTCGGCGACGCCAAGGAAATGGAAGGCGTGCGTGCGGTATTCGGCGACAAGGCTCCGGCGATCAGCTCTACCAAGAGCCTGTCGGGTCACTCCCTGGGCGCTGCTGGCGTTCACGAAGCGATCTACTGCCTGCTGATGATGGAAGGCAACTTCATGGCCGGCTCGGCCAACATCGACGAGATTGATCCGGTGGTGGCTGACATGCCGATCCTGACCAAGACCGTTGAGAATGCAAAAATCGACACCGTGATGAGCAACAGCTTCGGCTTTGGTGGCACTAACGCTACCCTGGTGCTGAAACGCTGGCAGGGTCAGTAAGACCTGTAGCTTGATTGCATGAAAAAGCCCCGACTGGTTCGGGGCTTTTTTGTGGGCAATTGCCAACCCTGTGGCGAGGGAGCTTGCTCCCGTTGGGCTGCGAAGCAGCCCCGGCGACTGCTGCGCAGTCGAACGGGAGCAAGCTCCCTCGCCACACAAAGCGGTTACACCGAAAACCGCGCCACCATCGTGTTCAGGTCCACCGCCAACCGCGACAACTCCTGGCTCGCCGCGCTGGTCTGGTTGGCCCCGGTCGAGGTCTGATGCGCCAGGTCGCGAATGTTCATCAAATTACGATCCACCTCCCGCGCCACCGCCGCCTGTTGCTCGGATGCGCTGGCGATTACCAGGTTGCGCTCGTTGATCAAGGTAAACGCCGAGGCGATTTCCTCCAATGCCGTGCCCGCCGACTTGGCGATGTCCAAGGTCGAGCGTGCACGGGTGTTGCTGTGTTGCATCGAGCTGACCGCCTGATCGGTGCCCTGTTGAATCCCGCTGATCATCTGCTCGATTTCCTGGGTCGACTGCTGGGTGCGATGGGCCAACGCCCGCACTTCATCGGCCACCACCGCAAACCCACGTCCGGCATCCCCGGCGCGCGCCGCTTCAATCGCCGCGTTTAACGCCAGCAGGTTGGTCTGCTCGGCAATCGAGCGAATCACGTCCAGCACCTTGCTGATGCCATACACCTTCTGCGCCAGGTCCTCGACCTGGGTCACGTTGTCGGTGACATCGGTGGCCAGCGCCTCGATTGACACCACGGTCTGATGCACCTGTTCACGCCCATGCTGGGCAATGCGGTCGGACTCGCGTGAAGCCTGGGACGTGGCCACCGCGTTGCTTGCCACCTCCTCCACCGCCGCCGTCATCTGGTTCACCGCGGTGGCGGCCTGCTCGATTTCCTGGTTCTGCTGGTGCAGGCCGCGAGTGGCATCTTCAGTTACGCAACTGAGTTCCTCCGAGGCGGACGCCAACTGGTTCGACGATTCGGCAATACGCCGGATGGTGTCGCGCAGGTTGTCCTGCATGCCCTTGAGCGCCTGCTGAAGGCGCGCCGGCTCATCGTTGCCACTCACATGGATCTCGCCGGTCAGATCGCCACTCGCCACGCCCTGGGCGACTTTCAGCGACTGGGCCAAGGGCAACACGATGCTGCGCGTCAGCCACACGGCTAGGCCGATGGTGATCAGTGCGGTGAGCACGATCATGCCGATAACCCAACTGCGCGACTGGATGAATACGCTTTGCGCCAGGCTGGCAGCCTGATTGGCATTGGCTTTGTTGAGGTTGACCAAGTCATGCAGGGTCGTAGCCATCTCGTCGGCAAGCTGGTTCATCTCACCGTTGACCACTCGGATCGCGTCTTCGAGCTGGTTGGCCTTGGAAAACCCTACGACCTGCTCCTGACGTTGCAGGTACTGCTGCTCTTGGGCCTTGAAGCGATCAAACAGCGTACGCTCCTCGGGCAGCACGATCAGCGCTTCATAAAGCGTTTGCGCATGGTGCAGGCCGTTTTTGAGGTCGCTGAGTTTTTGCTCGTTCTGCGCCAGCGCCTGGGGATCGCGGTTGACCAGCAGACGCAGGGTCAGCGCACGGATGCGCAGCAGGTCCTGGCTCATCTCCCCCACGGCCATCACGCTGGGCAGCCAGTTATTTTCCACCTGGTCCGACTGCTGGCGCATATTGGCCATCTGCAACAGGGCGAAACCGCCCAGGGCAAATACCATCAACGCCAACAGGCCAAATCCCAGGCCTGCGCGCGGGGCGATATTCAGACTTCTGATACTCATGCCTTGGCTCCTTCCAAATGCGCTGCATCCATTTGCAGCTGGCTCTTGAAAGGTATCGGCCTATGAGCGCCTTTGCGTAAGACGAAAACGCGATATCAACGCGACGCACCATCGCAGGTAGCTTTAGGCAGGATGGCCAGGAAGTTGTCTCGCGCCACTTTTCGGGCGACGGCCTCCGGCAATGCATCCAAAAAGGGATCGAAGCTTCGTATCTTCCTACCCAACTTGTTGAAACGCCCTACTACGTCCGAACCCAACATAAACCGCTCAGGGAAGCGTTCCACCAGCGCTACCCACTCGGGGCGAGGCTGGCCGGCATCATCCAGCAGATACGGCGTGAGCATGCTCCAGGACAGGTCGATGTACAGGTTGGGATAGGCCTCCAGCAGGCGACTCAAAGTCGGCAATAAAAAGTCCATCTGCACCTGATGACGATGAATTTCCTTGCTGGTGCCGGCATGGGCCCAGATGAAGCGCGTGTGCGGATGATTGCGCAGCGGTTCTTCCACTTCAGCCAGGTAAAGCGGATTGCGCTCACGCTTGGAGGTGATATTGGAGTGCAGCATCACCGGCAGGTCGTTTTCCGCCGCCAGGTGATAAATGCGGGTCATGGCTTCGTTATTGGCGCGCGGGGTGTCGCCGGCAGTAATGGCCGTGAGGTCGTCATGACGGGTGAAGACTTCGCCAATGCCCTGCCACAGCCCTGGGTCGAGGTCGAGCATGCGCTGGATATGGGCGACCGAGTTCTTATCGTTGGGGTTGAAGCCGGACAGAAACGGATGGAAGTGGCGGCGTTGCTCGGGGGGCAGCTTGTTGACCGCTGCGGCGACGATCACGTCGGTGGCGCTGTACCAGTAGGCATCGGCGTCATCACCGGCGTAGTAACGCGGCCGCTTGGGTTCATCTTCGTGCCATTTTTTCGCAACGGGTATGCCGGAAATCATCACATGCTCGATGCGGCTGTCGGCCATGGCCTTGAGCAGCTTGTCCATCCCTGCGGTTTCCTGGAAGAAATCCACGTAATGCAGGTGCGCATCGCTGTAGGTATAGTCGCGGGCCTGCACAGCAAGGCTGCTGGCGGTGAGCAACAGGGCCAGCGTCAGGCGGGTCCAGGGCACGATAAAACCTCGATAAGGGCTGATACGGGTAGACCTTGCTCACGCTGCCTGGGTTCATCCGGCAAAAAAAGGCGGAACACCGAAGTGCCAGCATGCTCTATAACTGCATGACCTTCATCCTGCCACCCTGTGAGGTTTACCATGCCTGTTACCGTGAATACCCTGAACCAGGACAACTTCCGTCATAGCGTCAATATCAATAACCACGAGTTGTTTACCGACCTGCCCAAAAGCCTGGGCGGCGACGATTCGGCGCCCTCCCCCCACGACTACTTCGACGCCGCCCTGGCGTCGTGCAAAGCCCTGACCGTCAAGCTCTACGCACAGAAGAAAGACATCCCGCTGACCGGCGTGACCGTGGAAGTCACCCACGACGCCACTGAAGAGCAAAAGGGCAAATACAAGCTCAACGTCAAGCTGACGCTCAAGGGCGTGCTCACCGACGAGCAACGCGACGAACTGCACCGTGTGGCGGATCGCTGCCCGGTGCACAAGCTGATGACCACCGCCGAAGTCACCATTGAGACAAAGCTGTCGGAAGGCGCCTTCAGCCAATAGCAGCAACATCCTACCGAGCGGGTTATGCTCAGCTTCATCTAACCCGCTCAGACTGGGACGTGCCATGCCCCCCCTCACCGTGATCCGCCCTCGCCTCGAAGACGTCGAAGGCCAACCGATCCTGCGCCCGCTGCCGTCGCGGGAATGCCGCAGCGTCGGGCCCTTTGTGTTCTTCGACCATATGCTGCTCACCCGCTATGCACCGGGCGATGGCATGAATATCCGCCAGCATCCGCATATCGGGCTGTCGACCCTCACCTATCTGTTTGAAGGTGCTTTGCAGCATAAGGACAGCCTGGGTTCGGATCAGGTGGTGCAGGCCGGTGATGTGAGCTGGATGACGGCCGGCAGCGCGATTGCCCATGTCGAACGCACCCCTGAGCCGCTCAAGGCCAGCGGTTTTAGCCTGCACGGGCTGCAAGTGTGGCTGGCCTCGCCCAAGGACCATGAGACGGGACCGGGGCATTACAGCCATCACTCGGCAGCGAGCCTGCCGGTGAGTGACAACCTGGGCGTGCAGGTCCGCATGATCGCGGGCGATGGGTTCTGCCTCAAGTCGCCGGTGCCGGTGCTGTCGCCCACCCTGTACGCCGAGGTGCAGATGCAGACGGCCACGACGCTGCTGGTTCCGGATGAGCATGAGGAACGAGCGGTGTACGTGCTGGAAGGTGAAGCACAGTTGGACGGTGAACTGCTTGAGGTGCATAGCCTGGTGGTCTTGCCCGCCGGTCAGGAGATGACGCTGTTCGCCGAGAGCGATTGCCACTTGGTGGTATTTGGCGGCGCGCCGCTGGATGGGCCGCGGCGGATCAACTGGAATTTTGTCGCGAGTGATCCGGCGGTGATCGAACAGGCCAGGCAGCGCTGGGCGGCTGGGGATTGGCCGACGGTGCCGGGTGAGTCCGAAAGAATCGAGTTGCCGGTGAGATAGCATTCGCGAGCAAGCCCGCTCCCACATTTTGATCTGTGAACACCCTCAAATGTGGGAGCGGGCTTGCTCGCGAAGAGGCCAGCACAGGCGCTGAAAAATCAGCCCTGGAACACTTCATCCAACAAATCATGCATCGACTCGAACGCCCGCTTGGCCGTCTTCGCGTCATACATCATCTTGCCCGGCACATTGGCATGGGGATCGGTGAACGAATGCACCGCGCCGCCATAGCTCAGCAATTGCCAATCCACACCGGCCGCGTTCATTTCATCTTCGAACGCCGGCAGTTGCGCTTTCGGCACCAATGGATCGGACGCACCATGCAGCACCAGCACTGAACCCTTGATGTGCTTGGCACCAGCTGGGTTTTGGGTGTCGATGGTGCCGTGGAACGAGACCGCCGCCTTCAAGGGCGCACCGGTCCGCGCCAGTTCCAGCGAGCAGAAACCGCCAAAGCAGAAACCGAAGGTCGCCAGCTTCGAAGTATCAACCTCGGCCTGGCCCTGCAACTGCTCAAAGGCAGCTTGCATACGCTTGAGCAACTGTGGATTGTCATTTTTCAACGGCATCATCGCCGCGCCAGCTTCATCGCCATTCGAGGGACGCACGGTCTGCCCGTACAGGTCGGCGATCAGCACCACGTAGCCCTTGCTGGCCACGCTCTTGGCGATCTCTTCGGCACCCGCACTCACCCCCATCCAGTTCGGCGCCATCAGCAGGCCCGGCAGCGGGCCCTTGTGGCTGGCATCGAACGCGAGGCGGCTTTCATAAGACTGGCCATCAATCTGATAGACCACGGAACGTACAGTGACTTGGCTCATCATTTACTCCAGTTGAGGTGCACTAGAACGAAAAAACCCGCCGAAGCGGGTTTTTCTACATCAGGGTCAAACCGACAGTTCAACCAACAGCTTGTTCAGGCGGCGCACATAGGCGGCCGGGTCTTTCAAGCTGTCGCCAGCGGCCAGGGCCGCCTGGTCGAAGAGGATGTGCGACAGGTCGCCAAACCGCTCTTCGCTTTGCTCGCCGTCGAGTTTCTCGATCAGCGGGTGAGCCGGGTTGAATTCTAAGATCGGCTTGGAATCCGGCACTTTCTGGCCGCTGGCTTCGAGGATCTGGCGCATCTGCATGCCCAGGTCCGCTTCGCCGATGGCCAGGATCGCCGGGGAGTCGGTCAGGCGGTGGGAAACCCGCACTTCGCTGACCGCCTCGCCCAGGGACGCCTTGATCCGCTCAACCAGGCCTTCTTTGGACTTGGCGACTTCTTCGGCTTCTTTCTTCTCTTCTTCGGAGTCCAGGTTACCCAGGTCCAGGTCACCACGGGCCACGTCGACGAACGACTTGCCGTCGAACTCGTTGAGGTAGCTCATCAGCCACTCATCGATACGGTCGGTCAGCAGCAGCACTTCGATGCCTTTCTTGCGGAAGACTTCCAGGTGCGGGCTGTTCTTGACCTGGGCGTAGGTTTCGCCGGTCAGGTAGTAGATCTTGTCCTGACCTTCCTTGGCGCGAGCCAGGTATTCGGCCAGGGACACCACTTGCTCGCCGCCTTCTTCGTGAGTCGAAGCAAAACGCAGCAAGCCAGCGATTTTTTCTTTGTTGGCGAAATCTTCCGCCGGGCCTTCTTTCATGACCTGACCGAAGTTTTTCCAGAAGCCTTTGTATTGCTCAGGCTCGTTCTTCGCCAGTTTTTCCAGCATGTCGAGCACGCGCTTGGTCAGTGCCGACTTCATGGAGTCGATGATCGGGTCTTTCTGCAGGATTTCCCGCGACACGTTCAGCGACAAATCGTTGGAGTCGACCACGCCTTTGATAAAGCGCAGGTACAGCGGCAGGAAGGATTCCGCCTGGTCCATCACGAACACGCGCTGCACGTAGAGCTTCAGGCCTTTCGGCGCTTCACGCTGGTACAGGTCGAACGGAGCACGGGCCGGTACGTAGAGCAGCGAGCTGTATTCCAGCTTGCCTTCGACCTTGTTGTGGCTCCAGCTCAGCGGGTTTTCGTAGTCGTGACCGATGTGCTTGTAGAACTCCTGGTATTCCTCGTCCTTGATCTCGGTACGCGGACGGGTCCACAGCGCGCTGGCGCGGTTGACCACTTCCCATTCCTGGGCAGGAGCCTCTTCGCCTTCGGCAGCCGCTTGTTCTTTCGGCAGCTCGATTGGCAGGGCGATATGATCGGAGTACTTCTTGACGATGTTGCGCAGGCGCCAGCCATCGGCAAATTCATCTTCACCGTCTTTGAGGTGCAGGACGATGCGGGTACCACGGTCGGCCTTGTCGACAGTGGCGATTTCGAATTCGCCCTCGCCTTTGGACGACCAGTGCACGCCTTCGCTGGCGTCGAGGCCGGCACGACGGCTGAACACTTCCACTTGGTCAGCCACGATGAAGGCCGAGTAGAAGCCCACGCCGAACTGGCCGATCAGGTGCGAATCTTTCTTCTGGTCGCCCGACAGGTTCTTCATGAAGTCGGCCGTACCGGATTTGGCGATGGTGCCCAAATGGGTAATCGCGTCTTCGCGGTTCATGCCGATGCCGTTGTCTTCGATCGTGACGGTCTTGGCGTCCTTATCAAAGCTCACACGGATTTTCAGTTCGGCGCCACCTTCCAGCAACTCAGGCTTGGACAGGGCTTCGAAACGTAATTTGTCGACAGCGTCAGAGGCGTTCGAGATCAATTCGCGAAGGAAGATTTCCTTGTTGGAATACAGCGAATGGATCATGAGGTGCAGCAGTTGCTTCACCTCGGTCTGGAAGCCCAGGGTTTCCTTTTGAGTTTCCACACTCATGGTCATCAAACTCCAATTGGATGGCAGTGGCCGCGCCCTTGAGGGTTGGCGGCGGGTTGTCATCAAAGTTGGGGGCTAAGACCAGGATTTCAAGGGCGGCTCTGTTCCTCGATCTTGAAATGCGCCCGAGCGGTGGCGATGGGCTCGGCCGCCGTGCTTTGCCAGGCGGTGATCGCCACGTTCGCCACCCGTCGGCCCTGGCGCCACACCTGGCATTTGGCGTAGGTGTCGCGAAACTGCCCGGCGCGCAGGTAATCCAGGGAAAAATCGATGATTTTCGGGATGCCAGGCGCGCCCGTGAACACCAGCAGGTGCAGGGCCGCCGACAGCTCCATGAAGCCTGCGATCACGCCGCCGTGCAGCGCCGGCAATATGGGGTTACCAATATTGTCCTTGTTGGCTGGCAGGCGAAACAACAGCTCATCCCCTAGCCGCGTGCATTCAATACCGATGAGCTTGGCGTAGGGAATCAAGTTGAGCAGCGCCTCGTAATCGCCACGCTCATGGGCCTGTTCCAGGCGGGTCTTGAATCGGTGCGTCATGCCTGCTCTCCCTTGATCGTGCTGCCCAATCCTTGTGTGCCCCTGAGGCGTTTGCCCATGCGCATGAACGTGCCCACCACATGGGCGATGGGTTGCTGGGGGTCATCCTGGTAGGCAAAGCCGCGGGTGAAGATCACATCGGTGGTCACCCGGTAGCATTGGGCGAAGCCATACACGGGTTTGTGGGGCGCCGCGGGATGCATGTAGTCAACGCGTAGGTCGAGGGTCGGGCACACTTCGAATTCCGGCAGCACACACAGGGTGGCCATGCCGCAGGCGGTGTCCATCAGGGAGGTCAGCGCGCCGCCGTGGATCACGCCCGACTGGGGATCGCCGACCAAATGCGGCGCGTAGGGCATGATCAAGGTGATGCCCTCCTCGCTGGCCTGATGAGCGGTAATACCCAGCACCTGACAATGGCGCAAGGCCGATACAAAGCGCGTCGCGCGCTCTAACAGGGGATTTTCGGTCATTCGTTCCAGACTCTTATTAGTGTTGATCTGCAGAAGGGGTGGAGCGGGCAAAAGTTCCGGTTACTCATGGATTAATATATCTATGGAATAAAAGGAACTAATGCCGAACCGCCATGCTCGAAAGGCCAGTAGATATCTTCAATAAGGAGAAACACCCATGCGCAAGACTTTAGCTATTTCCATGATGCTCGCCGCTGCCCTCGGTCTCGCTGCCTGCGACAAGAAATCCGAAGACAAAGCCCAAGACGCCGCCGCGCACTCTGAGCAAGCTCAGAAAGATATGGCGAAGGCTCAGGATAAAGTGAACGACGCTGCGAAAGAAAACGCCGATGCTGCCAAAGCTCAGGCCGAATCGAACGAAGCCGCCGCAAAAGAAGCAGCACCTGCTACCCCTGCCACCGGTTCTTGAGACCGCGGTTTGAAATAGCTTGGCTGCAAAAAGAAAGCCCGCTTAGATAGCGGGCTTTTCTTTGTCTGGCGTTTTTATTTAAAGGCCTTAGTTAGCCCACTTCTTTAGCCGGCTCCGGCGGCGGCGTGTCCGTCTGCGTATACACCATCACTTGCAGCACGTCGGAATGAAACTCCCGGCGGTACAGCACCAACACCACCCCACTGCTCATCAACATGAACAACCAAGGGCTGACAAACCACGCCAGCATGGTCATGCCGAAGTAATAAGAACGCAGGCCGAAGTTGAACTGGTTGGCGGCCATGGAAATCACCCGCGCAGCGCGCAAGGCAAACGTATTGCGCTCCTGCTCCGACACATGCCGCTCACCGATCATCGGCGCCGAGCCCACCAGCACCGCCGCGAAGTTGTACTGGCGCATGCACCAACTGAACGTGAAGAACGCATAGACGAACACCAGCGCCAGGCACAGCAACTTGATCTCCGACATGCCCTGGGACGCCTGCTGCACCATGGGGATATCCGCCAGCAACGACACCGCGCGCTCGGAGGCGCCGAGCACGGTGAGAATGCCCGCGAGGATGATCAAGGTGCTGGAGGCGAAGAACGAGGCATTGCGTTCCAGGTTGCCGATCACACTGGCGTCGGCGATGCGGTTGTCGCGCAGCAGCATGCGGCGCATCCAGTCTTCTCGATACAGGTGCAGCACGCTGGCCAGGCAGGCCGTGTCGCGGGCTTTCCAGGTGGCATAACGGGTGTAGCCACCCCAGCACAGGACGAACCAGAGCGCGGCAAGCAGGTGGATCTGATTGGTTTCGATAAACGACATGCGGGTCCTTATGACGAGCGCGTTTGAACTTGAAGTTTTCCTAACCCCTTCGACGTTAGCCCAAGCTAAAAGACACTGCCTGACGCCCAAAAAAAATGCCCCGTATCGATTGATACGGGGCATTTCGGCAGAGCCTTCAGCGGATCAAGCGATCGCTTCGCTGCGCTTGCCAAGCATCCGATCAATCACCACGGCCACCACCAGGACCATCACCGACGGCACCAGCCAGGCCAGGCCTTGCTCACTCAGCGGCAGGTTGGTCAGTTGCGCCGGCAACCAGTCTGCGAAACCGGCGCCCTTGAGTGCGTCGATGCAACCAAAGATGAACGACACCAGCATCACCGGGCCGACAATGCGGCCCTGCTCCTGCCAGAAGTCTTTGCAGAAGCTCAAGGCCACCAACACGATGCACGGCGGGTAGATCGCTGTGAGCACCGGAATCGAGAACGCGATCAGCTTGGTCAGGCCCAGGTTGGAGACGAACAGCGAGAACAGCGCCAGGATGACCACCAGCGTCTTGTAGGACAGCGGCAGGATACGGCTGAAGTACTCGGCGCACGCGCAAGTCAGGCCCACGGCAGTGACCAGGCACGCCAGGGAGATCAGCACGGCCAGGAAGCCGCTGCCCAGGGAACCGAAGGTATGTTGCACGTAAGCATGCAGCACCGCTGCGCCGTTGCTCGCGCCGGCAGCGACCGCATGGCTGCCCGAACCCAGGCGGAACAGGCTGACGTACACCAGCGCCAGGCCCACACCGGCGATCAGGCCCGCGATGATCGCGTAGCGGGTGATCAGCTTCGGCGACTCGACACCACGGGAGCGAATGGCGTTGACGATCACGATGCCAAACACCAGGGCGCCCAGGGTATCCATGGTCAGGTAACCATTGATGAAGCCTTGGGAGAACGGTGCAGCCACGTATTCCGGGGTGGCGACGCCCACTTCACCGGCCGGCAAGGCAAAGGCGGCGATACCGAGGACGGCCAGCGCGATGATCTTCAGCGGCGCGAGGAAGCGACCGACGGTGTCCAGCAAACGCCCTGGGTACAGGGAAACGAAGAACACCACCAGGAAATACACCGAGCTGTAGAGGAACAGTGCCAGCGGGCTTTCGCCGGTCAGCGGCGCCAGGCCCACTTCAAAGGACACGGTCGCGGTACGCGGGGTGGCGAACAGCGGCCCTACCGCCAGATACGCCGCCGCCGCGAGCAGGCCACCGGCGATCTTGCCGATCGGGCTGCTCAGCGCGTCCATACCGCCACCGACCTTGGCCAGGGCGATCACGGTGACCACCGGCAAACCCACTGCGGTGATCAGAAAGCCCAGCGCTGCCATCCAGACATGAGGCCCAGACTGCAAACCAACGATAGGCGGGAAGATGATGTTGCCGGCGCCCACGAACAGGGCAAACGTCATAAAGCCCAACGCCAGGACATCCTGGCTTTTCAACACTTTCATTTCGGGAAATACCACACTACTGAATCGGAATTTAGAGAGGGATTCCCTATGGATGAGGGAAATACTGCCGGCCCTTATGGGAGCCGACCGGTCTAGCGCGGGGCTTCCTTTTGGGATGCGCACGCATAAAGAGGCGGGTAGGTTACAGAATCGGGCTGACAAACGCACTGTTGCGGGGCGGACTGTCCGATAAGCGACATCTTAATGTCGCGTTTTCATACTTAAATGATGGATCAGCAACCCCCAGAAAGCACAAAGGCCACCCGAAGGTGGCCTTTGTGTGGGTGAAGCGTCAGCTAAGCGCGAGGCTTACTTGACAGCCCAACCGGTCAGCTCGGACAAAGCCTTGCCGATGTCTGCCAGCGAACGCACGGTTTTAACGCCTGCGTCTTCCAGGGCAGCAAACTTCTCGTCTGCAGTACCCTTGCCGCCAGAGATGATTGCGCCAGCATGGCCCATGCGCTTGCCAGCAGGGGCAGTCACACCAGCGATGTAGGAAACAACCGGCTTGGTCACGTGTGCCTTGATGTAGGCAGCCGCTTCTTCTTCAGCCGAACCGCCGATCTCACCGATCATGACGATCGCTTCGGTCTTCGGGTCTTCCTGGAACAGTTTCAGGATGTCGATGAAGTTCGAACCTGGGATCGGGTCACCGCCGATGCCGACGCAAGTCGACTGACCGAAACCGGCGTCAGTAGTCTGCTTGACAGCTTCGTAGGTCAGGGTGCCGGAACGGGAAACGATACCGACTTTGCCTGGCAAGTGAATGTGACCTGGCATGATGCCGATCTTGCATTCGCCTGGAGTGATCACGCCTGGGCAGTTAGGGCCGATCAGGGTAACACCCAGCTCGTCGCACTTAACTTTAGCGTCCAGCATGTCCAGGGTAGGAATGCCTTCGGTGATGCAGACGATCAGCTTGATGCCGCCGAATGCCGCTTCCAGGATCGAGTCCTTGCAGAAAGGAGCCGGAACGTAGATCACGCTGGCGGTGGCGCCAGTGGCAGCTACAGCATCTTTCACGGTGTTGAACACTGGCAGGCCCAGGTGTTCGGTGCCGCCTTTGCCCGGAGTTACGCCGCCAACCATCTTGGTGCCGTATTCGATGGCTTGCTGGGTGTGGAAACTACCTTGCGAACCGGTAATACCCTGGCAGATAACTTTGGTGTCTTTATTGATCAGGACGCTCATTACTTGCCCTCCGCAGCTTTGACAACTTGTTGAGCAGCGTCGGTCAGGCTGGTAGCCGCGATGATGTTCAAACCGCTTTCTGCCAGTACTTTAGCGCCCAGTTCAGCGTTGTTACCTTCAAGGCGGACAACAACCGGGATTTTAACGCCGACTTCTTTCACTGCACCGATGATGCCTTCGGCAATCATGTCGCAACGAACGATGCCGCCGAAGATGTTGACCAGTACTGCAGCGACGTTGGAGTCGGACAGGATGATCTTGAAGGCTTCGGTTACGCGTTCTTTGGTAGCACCACCGCCCACATCGAGGAAGTTGGCTGGTTTGCCGCCATGCAGGTTGACGATGTCCATGGTACCCATGGCCAGGCCAGCACCGTTGACCATGCAACCGATGTTACCTTCCAGGGCTACGTAGTTCAGTTCGAACTTGGCAGCGTGCGCTTCGCGCGGATCGTCTTGCGACGGATCGTGGAAAGTCTTCAGCTTAGGCTGACGGTACATGGCGTTGGCGTCGATGTTGATCTTGGCGTCCAGGCAGTGCAGATCGCCGTCAGCCTTGATCACCAGCGGGTTCACTTCCAGCAGGGCCAGATCGTGATCCTGGAACAGTTTGGCCAGACCCACGAAGATCTTGGCGAACTGGGCAACTTGCTTGCCTTCCAGGCCCAGCTGGAAAGCCAGCTCGCGACCCTGGAATGGCTGAGCGCCAACCAGTGGATCGATAGTGGCTTTCAGAATTTTTTCTGGGGTTTCTTCGGCGATCTTCTCAATGTCCACGCCACCTTCGGTGGAAGCCATGAACACGATGCGACGGCTCGAACGGTCAACGACAGCGCCCAGGTACAGCTCTTTAGCGATATCAGTGCACGATTCAACCAGGATCTTGGTGACTGGCTGGCCATTGGCATCAGTCTGGTAAGTCACCAGACGCTTGCCCAGCCACTGCTGTGCGAAGGCCTTGGCGTCTTCTTTGCTGCGAACCAGCTTAACGCCGCCCGCTTTACCGCGACCACCAGCGTGGACCTGGGCTTTGACAACCCACTCAGTGCCGCCGATTTTGTCGCAAGCTTCTGCTGCTGCTTCCGGGGTGTCTACTGCGTAGCCCTTGGAAACTGGCAGGCCGTATTCAGCGAACAGCTGCTTACCCTGATACTCGTGAAGATTCATGCTTTTTACCGTCTTCGTTAGGTACTGCGCATTCGGCGCTGCGCTCATTATGAGTGCCGCGCCACCTGTGACTGCTGCTTGCGCAACTTGCGGGGCTCAAGGCCCGTAAAGCTGCGCAAGGCTGCGTCCAGCGGATATTCCGCGGTGAGTCTTGCGCGCAAGGCTCACGACGGGCAACTCCGCCGTGGTTTCTTATTATCTCGCTTAGCGCTTCTTGCGGTTGGCGATGTGGATGGCGCCGCCATTCACTGCCAACGCTGCTTCGTGCAACGCTTCGGACAGGGTCGGATGGGAGAAGACCATCATGCCCAGGTCCTCGGCACTGGTGCCGAATTCCATACCGATCGCGCCTTGCTGAACCAGTTCTGCAGCGCTCGGGCCAATCACGTGGACGCCCAATACGCGGTCAGTCTTGGCATCAGCGATGACTTTGACAAAACCACCGGTGTCGTTGGCTGCCATGGCACGGCCAGAAGCGGCAAACGGGAAGGTGCCGACGTTAACTTCAACGCCTTCAGCTTTCAACTGCTGTTCGTTCTTGCCGACCCATGCAATTTCCGGGTGGGTGTAGATAACCGATGGGATCAGGTCGTAGTTCATCTGGGTCTTGTGGCCCTTGATGCGCTCGACAACCATGATGCCTTCTTCGGAAGCTTTGTGCGCCAGCATCATGCCGCGAACCACGTCGCCGATGGCGTAGACGCCAGGCACAGTGGTTGCGCAGTGATCGTCAACGTGCACGTAGCCGCGCTCGTCGAGGGTCACGCCGCTGTCGGAAGCCAGCAGGTCGGTGGTCACTGGACGGCGACCCACGGCTACGATCAACTTGTCGAAAGTGATGGTTTTTTCGCCATCCTTGTCGGTGTAGTTGACGACAACTTCTTCACCGTTGACTTTCGAACCGGTCACGCGAGCGCCCAGCTTGATGTCCAGACCTTGTTTGGTCAGGGTTTTCAGCGCTTCTTTGGATACAGCGGTGTCGGCAGCCAGCAGGAACGTGTCCAGGGCTTCCAGCACAGTCACTTCGGAACCCAGGCGGGACCATACCGAACCCAGTTCCAGGCCGATCACGCCAGCGCCGATCACGCCCAGGCGCTTAGGCACAGCCTGGAATTCCAGGGCGCCGGTCGAATCAACGATCACATTCTGGTCAACGGGAGCAGGCGGGATGTCGATTGGACGCGAACCTGGGGCCAGGATCACGTTCTCGGCTTCGATGATTTCGGTCGAGCCGTCTGGCTTGGTGATTTCAACTTTCTTGCCAGCCAGCAGCTTGCCGTGGCCTTGCAGGGAAGTCACGCCGTTGGCCTTGAACAAGGTGGCAACGCCGGAAGTCAGCCCTTTAACGATGTTGGCTTTACGGCCGACCATTGCTGGCACGTCCATGGTCACGCCAGCATGGTTGATGCCGTGGATCGCGAAACCGTCTTGGGCTTCGTGGAATTTCCAGGAGCTGTCCAGCAGCGCCTTGGAAGGAATGCAACCGACGTTCAGGCAAGTACCGCCCAGTGCCAGTTTGCCTTCCTTGTCGGTGTATTTTTCGATGCAAGCAGTCGAGAGGCCCAGTTGTGCGGCCTTGATGGCAGCAACGTAGCCGCCAGGACCTGCACCAATCACTACAACGTCAAATTTCTGCGTCATGAAAATAGTTCCTCTATTCAGCGACAAGCTTCAAGCGACACGTTGCAAGCCAAGCTGCTTTTTCCTACAGCCTGTAGCTCGCAACGTGCAGCTGCGTCTTTAGATGTCCAGCAGCAGACGAGCCGGGTCTTCCAGCAGGTTCTTGATGGTCACCAGGAAAGTCACGGCTTCTTTACCATCGATCAGGCGGTGATCGTACGACAGCGCCAGGTACATCATTGGGCGGATCACGACTTGGCCGTTGATGGCCATCGGACGCTGGATGATGTTGTGCATGCCCAGGATTGCGGCTTGTGGCGGGTTGACGATCGGCGTCGACATCATCGAACCGAAGGTACCACCGTTGGTGATGGTGAAGGTACCGCCGGTCATCTCGTCGATGGTCAGCTTGCCGTCACGGGCTTTCTTGCCGAAGCCGGCGATGCCGCCTTCGATTTCAGCCAGGCTCATCAGCTCGGCGTTACGCAGTACCGGCACCACCAGGCCACGGTCGCTGGACACGGCAACGCCGACGTCTGCGTAGCCATGGTAAACGATGTCGCCGCCGTCGATGGAAGCGTTGACAGCCGGGAAGCGTTTCAGCGCTTCGGTGGCCGCTTTCACGAAGAAGGACATGAAGCCCAGGCGTACGCCGTTGTGGGACTTCTCGAACAGATCCTTGTACTTCGAACGCAGGGCCATGACTTCGGTCATGTCGACTTCGTTGAAGGTGGTCAGCATCGCCATGTTCGACTGTGCTTCAACCAGACGCTTGGCCACGGTGGCACGTACGCGAGTCATCGGTACACGCTTCTCGGTGCGGTCGCCAGCGGCGAACACTGGAGCAGCGGCAGCCGGGGCAGCAGCCTTGGCAGGTGCGGCAGCTGGAGCGTTTTTCTTGGCTTCAACAGCAGCAACCACGTCTTCCTTGGTGATGCGACCGTCTTTGCCGGTGCCTTTGACGGACGCCAGGTTGATGCCGTTCTCTTCAGCCAGCTGACGGGCAGCCGGTGCAGCGATCGGGTCTTCAGCACCAGCAGCCGGAGCGGCGGCAGGGGCAGCGGCGGCTGCCGGTGCAGCAGCAGGAGCAGCGGCAGCAGCGCTGCCCTCTTCGATCGAGCCCAGTACCTGGTTCGACAGAACGGTAGCGCCTTCTTCAGCAACGATTGCGCCCAGCACGCCGTCAGCTTCGGCCAACACTTCCAGCACGACTTTGTCGGTCTCGATGTCGACGATCAGGTCGTCACGCTTTACAGCGTCGCCTGGTTTCTTGTGCCAGGTGGCAACGGTGCCATCGGCAACCGATTCCGGGAATGACGGGGCTTTGATTTCGATAGCCATTATCTGTGGGTCCTTAAAATTCGGTTTCAGTCAGCGCGAAGGCGTTAAACAGTGAAAGCATCTTGCAGCAGTTTTTCCTGCTGCTCGGCGTGCATCGACGCATAACCACACGCAGGTGCTGCAGAAGCATCACGACCGGCGTACTCCAGGTTCAGCGCCTTGTTGTGGTTACCCATGCTGCGACGCAAATGATGCTGGCTGCTGTACCACGCGCCCTGGTTCATCGGTTCTTCCTGGCACCACACCACGTTGGTGAGGTTGGTGTAAGGCGCGATGGCCTCCATCAGGTCGTCTTCCGGGAACGGGTAAAGCTGCTCGATACGCACGATGGCGATGTCTTCGCGGCCTTCGGCACGGCGTTTTTCCAGCAGGTCGTAGTAGACCTTGCCGCTGCACAGGACCAGGCGAGTCACTTTTGCCGCGTCCAGCGTGTCGATTTCTGGAATCACGGTCTGGAACGAACCATCCGCCAGATCTTCCAGGGTCGAGATGGCCAATTTATGACGCAGCAACGACTTCGGTGTCAGCACTACCAGCGGCTTGCGCAGCGGGCGGATCACCTGGCGACGCAGCAAGTGGTAGATCTGGGCCGGGGTAGTCGGCACGCACACCTGGATGTTGTGCTCGGCGCACAGCTGCAGGTAACGCTCCAGACGGGCCGAGGAGTGCTCAGGACCCTGGCCTTCATAACCGTGTGGCAGCAGCATGGTCAGACCGCACAGGCGACCCCACTTGTGCTCGCCGCTGGTGATGAACTGGTCGATTACCACTTGGGCGCCGTTGGCGAAGTCGCCGAACTGGGCTTCCCAGATCACCAGCGCGTTTGGCGTGGTGGTCGAGTAACCGTATTCGAACGCCAGAACCGCTTCTTCGGACAGGAACGAATCGTACAGGTCGAAACGTGGCTGGCCTTCGTACAGGTTCTGCAACGGGATGTAGGTGCCCGCGTCTTTCTGGTTGTGCAATACCGCGTGACGGTGCGAGAACGTACCACGGCCGATGTCCTGGCCGGTCATGCGGATCGGGTGACCTTCGAACGCCAGGGTCGCGTACGCCATGGTTTCGGCGTAACCCCAGTTGATCGGCAGGCCGCCGGCTTGCATCTTCTGACGGTCTTCGTAGATCTTCGCCACTTGGCGCTGAACCACGAAGCCTTCAGGAATTTCCAGCAGCTTGGCGGACAATTCCTGCAAGGTTTTCAGATCGAACGACGTATCGTGACGCGCAGTCCAGGCGTGGCCCAGGTACGGACGCCAGTCGACGAACAGCTCTTTGTTCGGCTCTTTGACCAGGCTTTTTACAACATGCAGACCATTGTCCAGCGCGTTGCGGTATTCATCGACCTTGGCCTGAACACGCGCATCGTCAACCACACCGGCCTTGGTCAGGCTTTCGGCGTACAGCTCACGGGTGGTGCGCTGCTTGGTGATTTGCTGGTACATCAACGGCTGGGTGCCGCTTGGTTCGTCAGCTTCGTTGTGACCGCGACGGCGGTAGCAGACCAGGTCGATCACCACGTCACGCTTGAACTGCATGCGGTAGTCGATGGCCAACTGGGTCACGAACAACACGGCTTCCGGATCATCGCCATTCACATGGAGGATCGGCGCCTGGATCATCTTGGCAACGTCGGTCGCGTACTCGGTGGAGCGTGCGTCCAGCGGGTTGCTGATGGTGAAGCCAACCTGGTTGTTGATGACAATGTGAACCGTACCGCCAGTCTTGAAGCCGCGGGTCTGCGACATCTGGAACGTTTCCAGGACCACGCCTTGACCGGCGAATGCCGCGTCACCGTGGATGGAAATCGGCAGGACCTTTTCACCGGTGGTGTCGTTACGACGATCCTGGCGAGCACGGACCGAACCCTCGACCACTGGAGAAACGATTTCCAGGTGGGATGGGTTGAAGGCCATGGCCAGGTGAACTTCACCGCCTGTGGTCATCACGTTGGACGAGAAGCCCTGGTGGTATTTAACGTCACCGGAACCCAGCTCGACCTTCTTCTTGCCTTCGAACTCGTCGAACAGCTCACGCGGGTTCTTGCCGAAGGTGTTGACCAACACGTTCAGGCGACCACGGTGGGCCATGCCGATCACGATTTCCTTGGTGCCGTAGGAACCGGAACGCTGGATCAGCTCGTCGAGCATCGGGATCAGGCTTTCGCCGCCTTCCAGGCCGAAACGCTTGGTGCCCGGGTATTTGGTACCCAGGTATTTTTCCAGGCCTTCGGCAGCAGTTACGCGCTCAAGCAGATGGCTGCGTACGTCGGCGGACAATACCGGACGACCGCGCACACCTTCCAGGCGATGCTGGAACCAGTGGCGTTGCTCGGAATCGGTGATGTGCGTGAACTCAGCGCCGATGGTGCGGCAATATGTCTGCTGCAACGCTTCGTGAATTTCGCGTAGGCTCGCTTCCTCTTTGCCGATGAACAGGTCGCCGGCACGGAAGGTCGTATCAAGATCGGCATTGGTCAAGCCGTAATGATTGATCGACAGGTCAGCAGGTGCAGGACGCTTCCAGAGCCCCAGCGGGTCAAGCTGGGCCGCCTGGTGGCCGCGCATCCGGTAGGCCTGGATCAGTCGCAGTACTTCAACTTGCTTCTTCTCGTGCTCACTGCTCACGCTGCCGGCGGAAACCGGTTGGGCGCGGCGCTGGTTCTTTGCCAGCAGCACAAATTGATCGCGAATTGTGGCGTGCGATACATCGGTGGCAGCGTTGCCGTCTGAAGACAACGTCTGAAATTTGGTGCGCCATTCTTCTGGCACAGCGTTAGGGTCGTGCAGGTAGAGCTCATAAAGCTCTTCCACATAGGCAGCGTTACCACCTGAAAGATAGCCGCTGTTCCACATGCGCTGCATCACGCTTTCTTGCATGCTTGGTCACCCTCGATTTGGGGACACCACCGGCGAAAACACCGAGTTTGCTTGCAAAAGGCCAAGTGCAGCGACCAAAACAAGCCACTTAGGATCACGCTGATAGTTCGGGTACCAACCCGAATGCCCCTGCTTGTCTCATTTCTTCAAAATAAGAGCCGCGGCTTTGTAAGTCGCTGCTCAAGTTAAAACTACGGCGCCGGTTGAAGCCTGCGCCGTAGCATTTACGGGCACAACGGTCCTGCTTTTACTACAACGTCAGTTACACGCCGCTCTGCAGCAGCATGTTACGGATGTGACCAATGGCCTTAGTCGGGTTCAGGCCTTTGGGACATACGTTGACGCAGTTCATGATCCCGCGGCAGCGGAATACGCTGAACGGGTCATCCAGCGAAGCCAGACGCTCGGACGTCTTGGTATCACGGCTGTCTGCCAGGAAGCGGTACGCTTGCAGCAGGGCAGCTGGACCCAGGAACTTGTCCGGGTTCCACCAGAAGGACGGGCAAGAGGTCGAGCAGCAAGCGCACAGGATGCACTCGTACAGACCGTCGAGCTTCTCGCGCTCTTCCGGGGACTGCAGACGCTCGATGGCCGGAGCCGGCGTGTCGTTCTGCAGGAACGGCTTAACTTTCTCGTATTGCTTGTAGAAGATGCTCATATCGACGACCAGGTCACGGATAACCGGCAAACCTGGCAGTGGACGAACGATCAGCTTGTTGCCTTTGACCACGGCGGACAGCGGCGTGATGCACGCCAGGCCGTTTTTGCCGTTGATGTTCATGCCGTCGGAACCGCACACACCTTCACGGCAAGAGCGACGATAGGAGAAACCTTCGTCCTGCTCTTTGATCAGTGCCAATACATCCAGCACCATCAGGTCTTTACCACCGGTATCGACCTGGAATTCCTGCATGAACGGCGCAGCGTCCTGATCAGGGTTGTAGCGATAAACACTGACTTTCAACATGGCAGCCACCCTTAGTAAGTCCGAATCTTCGGTTCAAACGTCGGAACCGTCTTCGGCGAGAAGTTCACGGCACGCTTGGTTACGCGCTTGTCACCCGGGAAGTACAGGGTGTGGCACAACCAGTTTTCGTCGTCGCGATCTTCAAAGTCTTCACGGGCGTGGGCACCACGGGATTCTTTACGAACCTCGGCAGCGATTGCGGTCGCTTCGGCCACTTCCAGCAGGTTTTGCAGCTCAAGGGCTTCGATACGAGCGGTGTTGAACGCCTGGCTCTTATCGTTGATCTTGACGTTGGCGATACGCTTGCGCAGATCAGCCAGCTGGGCGATGCCCTTCTGCATGTATTCGCCGGTACGGAACACACCGAAGTAGTTCTGCATGCAGCTTTGCAGCTCGCGACGCAGGGTCGCCACGTCTTCGCCGTCGGTGCGCTCGTTCAGAGCGTTCAGGCGAGCCAGGGCAGCTTCGATGTTGGCGTCGGTGGCGTCATCGTATTCGATGCCGTCAGTCAGCGCTTTTTCCAGGTGCAGGCCAGCAGCACGGCCGAATACCACCAGATCGAGCAGCGAGTTGCCGCCCAGACGGTTGGCACCGTGTACCGATACGCAAGCCACTTCGCCTACGGCGAACAGACCGTGGATGATTTCGTCCTGGCCTTCGGCGTTCTGGGTGATCGCCTGGCCGTGGATGTTGGTCGGCACGCCGCCCATCATATAGTGGCAAGTCGGAACAACCGGCACCGGAGCAACCACCGGGTCAACGTGAGCAAAGGTCTTGGACAGCTCGCAGATACCTGGCAGACGGCTGTGCAGCACTTCTTCGCCCAGGTGATCGAGCTTGAGCAGTACGTGGTCGCCATTCGGGCCACAGCCGTTACCGGCGATGATCTCTTTAACCATCGAACGGGCCACAACGTCACGACCGGCAAGGTCTTTCGCGTTCGGAGCATAACGCTCCATGAAACGCTCGCCGTGCTTGTTGATCAGGTAACCACCTTCACCACGGCAACCTTCTGTAACCAGTACACCAGCGCCGGCAATACCGGTTGGGTGGAACTGCCACATTTCGATGTCTTGTACCGGTACGCCAGCACGCAGTGCCATGCCGACGCCGTCACCGGTGTTGATCAGGGCATTGGTGGTGGAAGCGTAGATACGGCCTGCACCGCCCGTCGCCAGCACGGTAGCCTTGGCGCGGATGTAGGTGGTTTCACCGGTTTCGATGCAGATGGCGATCACACCGACGAATTCGCCCTGGGCGTTTTTCACCAGGTCGACAGCGTAGTACTCGTTCAGGAACGTGGTACCGGCTTTCAGGTTGCCCTGATAAAGGGTGTGCAACAGCGCGTGACCGGTACGGTCGGAAGCGGCGCAGGTACGGGCAGCCTGCCCGCCTTTACCGTAATCCTTCGACTGACCGCCGAATGGACGCTGGTAGATGCGGCCTTGCTCGGTACGGGAGAACGGCAGACCCATGTGGTCCAGCTCGAACACCGCGGCCGGGCCTTCCTGACACATGTATTCGATAGCGTCCTGGTCACCGATGTAGTCGGAACCCTTGACGGTATCGTACATGTGCCAGCGCCAGTCATCGTTCGGATCGGCAGAGGCGATGGCGCAGGTGATGCCACCCTGGGCCGACACGGTATGGGAACGGGTCGGGAACACTTTGGTGATCACGGCAGTCTTGTGACCGCCCTGGGCCAGCTGCAGCGCAGCGCGCATGCCAGCACCGCCGCCACCAATGATGATGGCGTCGAATGAAATAGTTGGAATGTTAGCCATGAATCAGATACCCCAAAGAATCTGCACACCCCAGACGAAGTAAGCGAACATCGCGACGCCGCAGACTGCCTGGAAGAGAAAACGTACTGCAGTCGCGGACTTGCCCAGCGCCATTGGCGTCAGGTAGTCGGTCGCGATGGTCCACATGCCGACCCAGGCGTGTGCGCCCAGGGCTACAAGGGCCAGCAGACTGAAGATTCGCATCGCATTGTGGGAAAACAGGCCATGCCATTGCTCATAGCTGATGCCTGGATTTGCGACGAGGTATCCGATCAGGAAAATGAAATAAGCCGCGAGAACGACCGCAGACACACGTTGTGCCATCCAGTCATAGAGGCCCGAACGCGAAAGGTTCGTAACGCTGGTTACCATATCCAAACTCCTGCCAGAACGATCAGCACCACGGAAATGGCGATGATGATTTTCGAGCCCAGGCGGCCGCCTTCCAGCGTCTCACCGATACCCGCATCCATGATCAAGTGGCGCACACCGGCTACCAGGTGATACAGCAGAGCGGACAGGAGGCCCCATGCTACGAACTTGGCCAGCGGGCTGGTCAAGCATGCCTTCACCTCGGCGTAACCTTCCTCGGAACCCAGGGATTTGCTCAATGCATAAAGCATGATGCCCAAGCCCAGGAACAGGATGATGCCGGAAACACGGTGCAGGAACGACGTAACGCCGGTGATGGGGAGTTTGATGGTCCTTAGGTCTAGGTTTACAGGTCGTTGGCTATTCACGGCTTTTTTTCACACTGAAGAGCCCCTAACAATCAGGGCAAAGTTGTTGGGGAGTGCACTGGTCAGGTAAGCACCACCCAGGGAGTGCGACCCCCAATGAAAGCAAGCCCAAAAGCCCTTGGCGGTCGGTGGCCGAGTATAGACAGTTAGGTTACTAATGACAACGCGCGCACCTCACCCTAATAGCGGATTGCGCTGACGGGATAAAAGGCGTAAATGGCAGTCAATTTCGAGGAAAAAGTACGGTTAAAGCCTTCTGGTGCAAGACTTTAGGCAAATTGACATCTGGATTTATATCAATATAGTGGTGCGGGCCCTGCGTGGGGGGTCTGTCTGATGATTTGAAGCATAAATAGGAGGCCACATGGCTGACAAAAAAGCGCAGTTGATCATCGAGGGCGCAGCCCCCGTCGAGCTGCCCATTTTAACCGGCACCGTTGGTCCCGATGTTATCGACGTACGGGGCCTGACGGCCACGGGCCGTTTCACATTCGACCCAGGCTTCATGTCGACCGCCTCTTGCGAGTCGAAGATCACCTATATCGATGGTGATAATGGCATTTTGCTGCATCGCGGCTACCCGATCGAGCAGCTTGCTGAACAGTCGGACTACCTGGAAACCTGCTACCTGCTGCTAAATGGCGAATTGCCAACAGCCGAGCAGAAAGCCCAGTTCGTCAGCACCGTGAAGAACCACACCATGGTTCACGAGCAGCTGAAGACCTTTTTCAACGGCTTCCGTCGCGACGCCCACCCGATGGCCGTCATGTGCGGTGTGGTCGGAGCCCTGTCGGCCTTCTATCACGACTCCCTCGACATCAATAACCCGCAGCATCGCGAAATTTCCGCGATCCGCCTGGTTGCCAAGATGCCGACCCTGGCCGCAATGGTTTACAAGTACTCCATGGGCCAGCCCATGATGTACCCGCGCAACGACCTGACGTACGCGGAAAACTTCCTGCACATGATGTTCAACACCCCGTGCGAGATCAAACCGATCAGCCCGGTGCTCGCTGCCGCGATGGACAAGATCTTCATCCTCCACGCCGACCACGAGCAGAACGCATCGACCTCTACCGTGCGCCTTGCCGGCTCTTCGGGTGCGAACCCGTTCGCCTGTATCGCCGCCGGTATCGCCGCACTGTGGGGCCCTGCCCACGGCGGTGCGAACGAAGCCGTATTGACCATGCTCGATGAAATCGGCGATGTCTCGAACATCAACAAGTTCATCGCCAAGGCCAAGGACAAGAACGATCCGTTCAAGTTGATGGGCTTCGGTCACCGGGTCTACAAGAACCGCGACCCGCGCGCCACCGTGATGAAAAAGACCTGCGACGAAGTGTTGAAGGAACTGGGCATCAAGAACGATCCGCAACTCGAACTGGCCATGCGCCTGGAAGAGATCGCCCTGACCGACCCATACTTCATCGAACGCTCGCTGTACCCGAACGTCGACTTCTACTCGGGGATCATCCTCAAGGCGATCGGCATTCCAACCAGCATGTTCACCGTGATCTTCGCCCTGGCGCGGACCGTGGGCTGGATCTCCCACTGGAAAGAAATGCTCTCCAGCCCGTACAAGATTGGCCGCCCGCGCCAGCTGTACACCGGCTACGAGTCGCGTGACATTACCAAGCTGGAAGATCGCAAGTAAGCCTCGCTTAGTTGCACTGAAAACGGCCTCCCTTAGTGGAGGCCGTTTTTGTTTGTGCAGTTGTAGTGAGCGGGCTTGCCCGCTCACTACTCCCCCCTTTCACCCAGTATTCAGGCAAAAAAAATACCCCGACCTTCCGACCGGGGTATTTTCCTATCCAGCTACAACCTTAGTGAGACACCGCCCCACTCGACCCCAGGCCAGTCTGCGAACGCACAAACTGCGGGAAGTACAGCGCACGCTCTTTCTCTGCCGCCGCCGACTTGTCGGTGATGGAGAAGAACCAGATGCCGACGAACGCAATAATCATCGAGAACAGCGCCGGGTACTCATAAGGGAAGATGGCTTTTTCATGGTGCAGGATCGACACCCAGATGGTCGGGCCCAGCACCATCAGGCCAACGGCACTGATCAAGCCCAACCAGCCACCAATCATCGCGCCACGGGTGGTGAGGTTTTTCCAGTACATGGAAAGCAGCAACACCGGGAAGTTACAGCTGGCGGCAATGGAGAACGCCAGGCCGACCATGAACGCAATGTTCTGGCTTTCGAACAGGATACCCAGGCCGATAGCCAGCACGCCCAAGGCGACAGTGGTGATCTTCGAGACGCGAATCTCATCCTTGTCGTTGGCCTTGCCTTTCTTGATTACGCTGGCGTACAGGTCATGGGACACCGCCGACGCACCGGCCAGGGTCAAGCCGGCAACCACCGCGAGGATGGTGGCGAAGGCCACGGCCGAGATGAAGCCCAGGAAAATACTGCCACCCACCGCGTTGGCCAGGTGCACCGCCGCCATGTTGTTGCCGCCCAGCAAGGCGCCTGCGGCATCCTTGAACGCCGGGTTGGTGCTGACCAGCAGGATCGCGCCAAAGCCGATGATGAAGGTCAGGATGTAGAAGTAACCAATGAAACCGGTGGCGTAGAACACGCTCTTGCGGGCTTCTTTCGCGTCGCTGACGGTGAAGAAGCGCATCAGGATGTGTGGCAGGCCAGCGGTACCGAACATCAGCGCCAGCCCGAGGGAGAAGGCTGAAATCGGGTCTTTCACCAAGCCGCCGGGGCTCATGATCGCCTCACCTTTAGGGTGAACCTTGATCGCCTCGGAGAACAGGGCGTTGAAGTCGAAGTTGACGTGCTTCATCACCATCAGCGCCATGAACGAGGCACCCGACAGCAGCAATACAGCCTTGATGATCTGTACCCAGGTGGTCGCCAGCATGCCGCCGAACAGGACATACATCACCATCAAGATGCCGACCAGGATCACCGCAACGTGATAGTCCAGGCCAAACAGCAGCTGAATCAGCTTGCCCGCACCCACCATCTGCGCAATCAGGTAGAACGCCACCACCACCAGCGAACCACAGGCCGAGAGGCTGCGGATCTGGGTCTGGCCCAGGCGATAGGACGCCACGTCGGCAAAGGTGTACTTGCCCAGGTTACGCAGGCGCTCGGCGATCAGGAACAGAATGATCGGCCAGCCCACCAGGAAGCCGATCGAGTAGATCAGGCCGTCATAACCGGAGGTGTAGACCAGCGCGGAAATCCCCAGGAAGGACGCCGCTGACATGTAGTCACCGGCAATCGCCAGGCCGTTCTGGAAACCGGTGATCTTGCCGCCGGCCGCATAGTAGTCGGCCGCCGATTTGTTACGCTTGGAAGCCCAGTAGGTGATGCACAGGGTGGCGCCGACGAACGCGACAAACATCACGATGGCCGAAACGTTCAGGGGTTGCTTGTGCACTTCACCGGTCAATGCGTCCGCAGCCCAAAGGGCCGGAGCAAAGAACGAAGCGCCGAGTAGTGTCAGTAGACGACCGATCATTGCGCAGCCTCCTTGAGAATCGCATTGTTCAGGTCGTCAAACTCGCCATTGGCCCGGCGCACGTAGATGCCGGTCAGGATGAAGGCAGACACAATCAGCCCGACGCCCAGGGGAATGCCCCAGGTAATCGACGAACCGGGGCTGAGCTTGGCCCCCAGTACTTGTGGCCCGTAGGCGATCAACAGGATGAAAGCGGAGTAAAGCCCTAGCATGATCGCCGAGAGAATCCAGGCGAACCTTTCCCTTTTTCTCACCAGCTCCTTGAAACGCGGGCTGTTTTGAATCGAGAGGTAAATGCTGTCGTTCATTGTTTTTATCCTCGCAGCACAGCTTTTTTATTATTGGAACGTATCCACTGTATGCGGCTGCCGTAGAGGTTCCAGACGACCTTAGTATTAGAACGACATCGGGGTTGCCGCCAGTTCTGCAGTGATTGAATTGACAGCCTCTGACCCAGAAACGACAAAGCCCGCCTGGCGAAAACGCCAGGCGGGCTTGCAAGGTACTATTTAGACGCTTCGGGGGTTATTTACCGGTCCACTCGGCGACACGCTCAGGGTGCTTGGCGACCCAATCCTTGGCGGCGGCATCAGGCTTGGCGCCTTCTTGAATCGCCAGCATGACTTCGCCGATTTCGTCCTTGGAGGCCCACTGGAATTTCTTCAGGAAGGCTGCGACTTCCGGCGCTTTCTTCTCCAGGCCCTTGCTGCCGATGCTGTTGACGGTTTCAGCAGCACCATAAATCCCTTTTGGATCGTCCAGGAAACGCAGTTTCCACTTGGCGAACATCCAGTGTGGCACCCAACCGGTGACCGCAATGGATTCCTGTTTGTCTTCGGCACGGGTCAACTCGGCGATCATCGCCGCGCCCGAACTGGCTTGCAGCTTGTAATCGAGGCCGTATTGCTTGATGGCTTCGTCAGTCTTGAGCATCACGCCAGAACCTGCGTCGATGCCGACGATCTTATTCTTGAAGGTGGTGTCGGTCTTGAGGTCTTCGATGGACTTGGCTTTGACATATTCCGGCACGATCAGGCCGATCTTCGCATCCTTGAAGTTGGGGCCGTAGTCGACCACCTTGTCCTTGTTCTTGGCCCAGTATTCACCGTGGGTGACCGGTAGCCAGGCGGAGAGCATGGCGTCGAGCTTGCCGGTGGCCACGCCCTGCCACATGATCCCGGTGGCAACGGCTTGCAGTTTCACGTCATAACCGAGCTTGGCCTTGATCACTTCTGCCGCCACGTGGGTGGTGGCCACGCTGTCGGACCAGCCGTCCACATAGCCGATGCTCAGGGTCTTGCTGTCGGCGCTGGCCAGTGTGGAGCTCATCGCAACTACCAGAGTGGCAGCTGCGCCCAAGAGTCGTCGCATCTTCATAGTACTTCCCCGAAAGTGCTGCGCCCGGCGGATGCCGAGCGACGTCAACCTGTTGTTATGTGGTGCACCGCGCCCCCTTCACGCGCATCGATCCGGTTGCAGTGACATCAGTGGAGTGCTGACACGTCGATCATCAACCTGCCGGGGCCTTCGACCTGCTCTGTCAGCGACCTCATACAAGCAGGAAACGACATCACATAGCCAGCAGGACGCTTTGTAGGACTTGACGTCAAAATCCCGCCCGAACTTTGCATGTCAAAATTATGCAGCCCCACTGGGACGGGGCAAATCCGGGTAAGATGCGCGCCTTTGCTCCTACAGTTAAGCCGACCATGCCCGCGACTGCCCGCTTCCCCGCCCTGCCCTATTTTTTCGCCTTGATCCTCGGCCTGCTGGCCCTGATCGGTTACTGGTATGGCCTCGGCCGGCCGGTGGTATTGCCCGACGTCGCCAGTGCCACGCACAAGATGCAGTGCGCGTCCTATACCCCTTTCGATAAAGACCAATCGCCGTTCGACCAGCCATTCACGCTGCGTCCGGAGCGCATGGACGCTGACCTCGCCCTGCTGGCGACCCGCTTCGAGTGCATCCGCACCTATTCCATGACCGGCCTGGAAGCCTTGCCGGATATGGCGCGCAAGCACGGGCTGAAGGTGATGGCCGGCGCCTGGGTCAGCAGTGACCCGGTCGCAACCCAAAAGGAAATCGACGAACTGATCGCCTCGGCCAACGCCCATCCGGACGTGGTGACCTCAGTGATCGTCGGCAACGAAGCGCTGCTGCGCAAGGAAGTCACCGCCGCACAGCTGGTGAAACTGATCCAGACCGTCAAAAGCCAGATCAAGCAGCCGGTGACCTACGCGGACGTGTGGGAGTTCTGGCTGCAACACCCGGAAATCGCCCCGGCCGTGGATTTCCTCACCATCCACTTGTTGCCGTACTGGGAAGATGACCCGTCCGGCATCGACCAGGCCCTCAAGCACGTGGGCGATGTGCGCCAGACCTTCGGCAACAAGTTTGCCCCCAAGGACATCCTGATCGGTGAAACCGGCTGGCCAAGCGAAGGCCGCCAGCGTGAAACCGCCGTGCCGAGCCGGGTCAATGAAGCGAAATTCATGCGTGGTTTTGTCGCCATGGCCGAGGCCAATGGCTGGCACTACAACCTGATCGAAGCCTTTGACCAGCCGTGGAAACGTGCGAGCGAAGGCGCCGTGGGCGGTTACTGGGGCCTGTTCGATGCGGATCGCCAGGACAAGGGCATCCTCGCCGGGCCGGTGACCAATGTGCCGTACTGGCCGCTGTGGCTGGGCGTCGGCGGGATGATCCTGCTGGGCACCCTGGCATTGGGGGGGCGCGTACGCAGCGCGCGTGCCGCGCTGGCCCTGCCGTTGTTGGGCGCCTTTGCAGCCTGCTCCATTGGCACCTGGGCCGAGCTGACCCGCGTGACGGCACGTTTCAATGATGAATGGGTGTGGGCAGGTTTGCTGCTGGTGTTGAACCTGCTGGTGCTGGCCCATGCGGCCTTGGCCTTGAACGCGCAGGAAGGCTGGCGTGAGCGGGCGTTCAACTGGCTGGAGCAACGAGCCGGCTGGCTGGTGGCGATCGCTGGCTTCGCAGGGGCTGTGATGATGCTGGCGTTGGTGTTCGAGCCGCGCTATCGCAGCTTCCCGAGTGCGGCACTGGTGTTGCCGGCCTTGGTGTACCTGATTCGCCCGGTCACTGGCCCGCGCCGGGAGATTGCCTTGCTGGCCTTTATCATCGGTGCCGGCGTGGCGCCGCAGTTATACCGTGAAGGTCTGTTGAATCAGCAGGCTTGGGGTTGGGCGGTGGTCAGCGTGCTGATGGTTGTGGCTTTGTGGCGGTGCTTGCGGGTGCGCAAGGCTTAACACCGCTTTCGCGAGCAAGCCCGCTCCCACATTCGACCGCATTCTCATGTTGGAACT
>NZ_JACART010000152.1:0-312 GCF_013386445.1 Pseudomonas sp. P7759 | reverse complement strand
CCCACGGTGCCCTGGGTAAAGCCGGACTTGGCGTCGAGGATGAAACTCTGCGTCCACTCCTGCGCGCCGCCCTGGGTCTTGGTAGGGTTGGTGTAGTTTCGGTTGAAGAAGAAGTTGCGCAGGTTGAGGTTGGCGCTGGCGTCTTCGAGAAAACCGTGTTCTTCAGCGACGACGGGCAAGGCAAGACTGGCGACAGCGGTTGCCAGCAAAAGCCGGCGCGGGTGGAAAGTGCTCATGGCGAAAGGACCTGTTGTTATTGGGTTTATGCAGGTGGCGGCCATGGTGCGGGGCGGTGCGGGGGCGATGAAAGTG
>NZ_JACART010000151.1:0-700 GCF_013386445.1 Pseudomonas sp. P7759 | reverse complement strand
CAAACCCCGCGCCCGCAGCCAGGCCCGGATCGACGCGATCCTCGACGCCGCCCGCACTTTGCTGGCTGCCGAAGGCGTGGCGAGTTTGTCGATCTATAGCGTGGCCGAGCGGGCGCAGATCCCGCCGTCGTCGGTGTATCACTTTTTCGCCAGTGTGCCGGCGTTGCTGGAAGCCTTGACCGCTGACGTTCACGGCGCATTTCGGGCCGCTATCCAGGCGCCCATCGACCATGACTCACTCAAGCATTGGCGCGACCTGTCCTACATCGTCGAGCAACGCATGCTCACGGTCTACGATGAGGATGCCGCTGCTCGCCAGTTGATCCTGGCCCAGCATGGGCTGACGGAAGTGACCCAGGCGGATCGTCAGCACGATCTGGAATTGGGCGATTTGATGCTGACGGTGTTCAACCGTCACTTTGAAGTGCCGACGCTACCGACTGATGTGGACGTGTTTGCGTTGGCCCTGGAGCTGAGCGACCGCGTGTATGCGCGTTCGGTGCATCAGCACGGGTTGATCACGCCGCGCATGGCGGAGGAAGGGATGCGGGTGTTTGATGCGTATGTGGGGTTGTATTTGCCGGCTTACCTGTCCAAACGCACACAACTGTAGGTGCCGGTTTGCCGGCCCCTACAGGAGGTAGCGTGATCACAACTTGGCGATCGACACCTCGGTGGATTTCACAAACGCAATCACCTC
>NZ_JACART010000150.1:0-494 GCF_013386445.1 Pseudomonas sp. P7759 | reverse complement strand
GCACACGAAAACGCCGCGCTGGAATCCAGAGCGGCGCGGGGGAAAAAGTCAGGATTCAGGCGTTAAACCACCGGCCTGAGCGTGGAGGAACACTACAGCTTCAGCCCTTTCAAATGGCGCATTTGCCCCACAAGGTAGGAGCGAGGAATACTCTTTTGAGAATATTCCTACACCCTAAACAGCCTCAACCTGCAACGCAACGCGCTCGCGGCACGGGCATTCATCCATGTAACGATGCGCTTCCACGAACTGATTGAACGGAAACACCGTGGTTTTCAGCGGCACCAGCACGCGGTCGGCGGTGAGTTGGTTGATATCCCGCAATGCCCGCTGCAAGGCGACCTGGTCCTGGATAATGCCCAGTTCAGGCTTACCGGTGAAGTTGCCGATACAGTGCACAAAGAACTGAATGTTCTTCTGGAACGCCGCACACGCCGGGAATGGCGTCTGGTTACCGCCCTGCAAGCCATACAGCACCAGGCTGCCGCGCGGCG
>NZ_JACART010000149.1:0-390 GCF_013386445.1 Pseudomonas sp. P7759 | reverse complement strand
AACACCACGTCGACGCCGCGGTTGTCGGTGAACTTGTTGATTTGCATCAACAGGTCCTGCTCTTCCGTGACGATGACTTTCTCGGCACCAAGGGACAGCAGGTATTCACGTTCATCACTGTCTTTGGTCGCGGCAATCACCCGCACACCCAGGGCTTTGCCCAGTTGCACAAAGGATGGGCCGGCGCAGTGGCTGGCGTCAGTCACCAAGGCAAACTGCCCCGGCTTGACCCGCGCCAGATCCACGTAGGCAAAGTAGGCAATCAACAGCGGCGTGTAGTGCACGCTCGCCTCGATAGGGCTCAAGACATCCGGATACCGGGTCAGCGCCGAACGGGGCAGGACGATCTGTTCGCCATACACCGGGTAATCATTGGGGCTCTCGGCCGGA
>NZ_JACART010000148.1:0-802 GCF_013386445.1 Pseudomonas sp. P7759 | reverse complement strand
GACAATATCATCGGCGAGTCCATCGGCAAGATGGAACTGGTGGTGGTCTGCGCCAAGGCCCAACTACCGAAGAAGCCCTGCAAACTGGCGGATGTGTACCAGAATGGCTGGATCCTCAACCCGGACGGCTGCGGTTTCCGCGCGGGGTTGCAGCGGACCCTGTCCGATCAGGGCCTGGCATTGCGGGTGAACCTGGAGACTTTTGGTACTGAGCTGCAATTGGGCTTGGTGGCGGACGGCCTCGGCCTTGGCCTGGTGCCACGTCCGTTGCTGGAACGCAGCGCACACCGTGAGCAACTGGCGGTGATGCCGCTCAAGGACTTCAAGCCGGTGATGGACCTGTGGCTGATCTACCCGCACTTCCTCGGTAACCTGCAGGGGCCGGTGGATGCGTTTGGCAAGTGGGTCGCGGCCTCGTTGCACAAGATCAAGGATGCAGCCTGATATGAAAAAAAATAATAATTAGCTTAGATTAAAATGTGCTTTTTATTATTTTTTTGCATCCCCTAGGCTTGCCTGGAAGTCCTTAAGGCCATCCAGGAAGTTTTGCCATGAGCAGCGTCACCTCGATTTCCAGCGTTTCCACCAATGTTCGCCAGCGCGTCACTCCGGAAGAATGGGAAGTGCGCGTCAAACTGGCCGCCGCTTATCGCCTGGCGGCCTTGTACAAGTGGACCGACCATATCTACACCCACTTCTCCGCCCGCGTACCGGGCCCGGACGAGCATTTCCTGATCAACGCCTTTGGCTTGTTGTTCGATGAAATCAGCGCGTCCAACCTGGTCAAGGTCGACCTTGACGG
>NZ_JACART010000147.1:0-366 GCF_013386445.1 Pseudomonas sp. P7759 | reverse complement strand
TTCGAAGCTGAGGTCTGGGGTGGTGGTGAAGAATTGCAGTTCTGAAGCGGGTGGCGCGGGGACAGGTTTGTCCATGGGTTCAACTCCTAATCTAAGTTGGAATGTCACCACCATCGCTACCAAACGACTTTTAGGGTGGTGACCGTACGCAGATTGGTAGACCGGTGATTAGGACCCGGTGCACCCGAAGGTGCCCTGCGCACGGCCACCATAACGCAGGGCCGAAAAAAAGCGCCTTGCAGAAGGGGGCGCTTAGCGCCTAATCACTCGTGGTCTACCAAACCCCGAATCACTGAATGGGCAGTGACCGACGAAGACTAGCCACGTGATTTGAGCGGCGCAAGCGGTTGGGATTCTCTCGGAAAC
>NZ_JACART010000146.1:0-398 GCF_013386445.1 Pseudomonas sp. P7759 | reverse complement strand
GGCCGAGGAACAATTTCTCGGCGGCGCGGGTCACACTGCGCTCATGCATCAAGGTTTCGAATACGATCAAGAGGTTAAGGTCGACACGACGCAGGTCGTTACGGTTCATCTTGTGTCCTGGAAGAGTCAGCAAACTTGACGAGAGCGGCCATATGTAAACAATGACCGGCATGAATCTTACGGGGAAAGGCTGGTACTCTGCACAGGATAATTGAGTTTTCCTACGATAGCTGAGGTCTATTCCTCACATGCGGAATCAATGACAGGCATGTCGACTATTAATGGCGACCGGTGGTCTTACCCGGAAAGCCCAGATAGAGTTCATGGCATTAGAGGTTACTTTGACGAGGTTTGCGATGTCCCGCACGATCCGTTTTCACAAGTTTGGTCCGGCCGAG
>NZ_JACART010000145.1:0-418 GCF_013386445.1 Pseudomonas sp. P7759 | reverse complement strand
GAAGAAAAACAGGCCTGTTCGGTTTTTGATCGCAAGGGTATTTAGATCAATTATTTTTTTCATAGTAGATGAGTTTTCGTGCGTCAAATGGTTGTTGAGAATCTCTACGGTTTTTGTGAGATCCGCAAGGTTGTGAATGGCTTCATCTTCGTAATCGTCGATTATTTTTCCAAGCGTGATGTTTATCGCTCGTAGAGCGCCTGATTGAAGAAGTTGTTGGTACTCTTCAGGGTTAAGGGTAACGCTTTCGAGTAAAGATTCTGGGCAGTCGTCTACGTCTAATAAACGCATGGCCTCTAAGGTGAGTGGGTCAAGATTACTTTCATTTTTTTTGTGTGCCTGTTTGTAAAAATGCGTGGCTTCATTGTATTCGCATTGCGTTCTACCTATTGGTGGTGAATACGGAGCAGGCTTGCCC